>JAJXZZ010000023.1 GCA_021779795.1 Acidobacteriota bacterium
GTGCGCGCCACGCACAAGCTCGTCGGCGGCGCCGCGATCGAGGCGGCCGGCTCGCCGCTGCCGATCGACACGCTCGGCGCCGCCCTCGAGGCCGACGCGGTGCTGCTCGGGGCCGTGGGCGCGCCCGGCTTCGACCACCTGCCGCCGGCCGAACGCCCCGAGCGCGGCCTGCTCGCGCTCCGCCAGGCGCTCGGCACGTTCGCCAATCTCAGGCCGTCGCGGGCCTGGCCGGCGCTCGTCGCCGCCTCCCCGCTCAAGAACGCCATCGTCGAGGGCACCGACCTCGTGATCGTGCGCGAGCTGACGTCGGGCCTCTACTACGGGACGCCGCGCGGCCTCTCGGGCAGCGGCGGCGAGGAGCGCGCGGTCAACACGCTGTCGTACACCCGCGCCGAGATCGAGCGGGTCGCGCACGTCGCGTTCGAGCTGGCCCGGGCGCGCCGGCGCCGCGTGACCAGCGTGGACAAGGCCAACGTGCTCGAGAACTCGCAGCTCTGGCGGCGCGTGGTGGGCGAGGTCGCGGCCGGCTATCCCGACGTGGCGCTCGACCACCTGTTCGTGGACAACTGCGCGATGCAGCTCGTGCTCGATCCGCGCCGCTTCGACGTCGTCCTGACCGAGAATCTGTTCGGCGACATCCTGAGCGACGAGGCGGCCGTGCTGAGCGGGTCGATCGGCATGCTGGCGTCGGCGTCGATCGGCGCGCGCAGGCCGAACGGCCGGCGGTCGGGGCTCTACGAGCCGGTGCACGGCTCGGCGCCGGACATCGCCGGCCGCGGCCTCGCCAACCCGCTCGGCGCCATCGGGTCGGTGGCGGCCATGCTGGCCCACACGTTCGACCTCCGCGCCGAGGCGCGGGCGGTCGAGGCGGCGATCGACCATGTCGTGGCCGCCGGCCCCGTCACGGCCGATCTCAGGCCGCCGGGGCGGCCCGGCACCACCGCCGAGGTCGGCCGCGCCGTGCGCGACGCGATCGCGGCCGGGTGAGCGTCCCCATGCGAACCATCATCGACAAGATCTGGGACGCGCACGTCGTGTCGGCTCCGCCCGGCGCGCCGTCGCTGCTCTACATCGACCTGCACCTGGTCCACGAGGTGACCTCGCCGCAGGCGTTCGACGGCCTGCGCGCCCGGAAGATCCGCGTGCGGCGGCCCGATCGGACCGTCGCCACGGTGGACCACAGCATCCCCACGACCCCGCGGCACCTGCCGATCGCCGACGCGGTCGCCGCGCGGCAGGTGGCGCAGCTCGAGGCCAACTGCCGGGAATTCGGGATCCCGTGCGCGGGGCGCGGCCAGCCCGACCAGGGGATCGTCCACGTCATCGGCCCCGAACGGGGGCTGACGCAGCCGGGCCTGACGATCGTGTGCGGCGACAGCCACACGGCCACCCACGGGGCGTTCGGCGCGCTCGCCTTCGGCATCGGGACGAGCGAGGTCGAGATGGTGCTGGCGAGCCAGTGCCTGCTGCAGCACCGGCCGAAGACGCTGCGGATCACGGTGGCGGGCCGCCTGGGCCCGGGCGTCTCGGCGAAGGACCTGGCGCTCGCGATCATCGCGACGATCGGCGTCGGCGGCGGGACCGGCCACGTGATCGAGTACGCCGGCGGCGCGGTGCGCGCCCTGTCGATGGAACAGCGGATGACGCTGTGCAACATGTCGATCGAGGCGGGCGCCCGCGCCGGCCTCGTCGAGCCCGACGACACGACGTTCGAGTACCTGGCGGGACGGCCCGCCGCGCCGGCCGGCGAGGCGTGGGACGCGGCCGTCCGGCGCTGGCGCGCCCTCGCCACCGACGACGGCGCGCGGTTCGACCGGCAGGTGGCCCTCGACGGCGCCGCCCTCTCGCCGATGATCACCTTCGGCACCAACCCCGGCATGGCGATCCCGATCGACGCCGTGGTGCCGGCCCCCTCGTCGGCGGCCGCGCCCGCCGACCGCCAGGCGCTGGAGCGGGCGCTCGACTACATGGGTCTCGAGGCCGGCAGGCCGCTGCTCGGCACGCCGGTGGACGTCGTCTTCATCGGGAGCTGCACGAACGGGCGGACGAGCGACCTGCGCGACGCGGCCGCGATCTTCCGCGGGCGCCGCGTGGCGGCCGGCGTGCGCGCGATGGTCGTCCCGGGGTCGGCGCTCGTGAAGCGCGAGGCCGAGGCCGAGGGGCTCGACCAGGTGTTCCTCGCGGCCGGCGCCGAGTGGCGGGAGCCCGGCTGCTCGATGTGCATCGCAATGAACGGCGACCAGCTGCGGCCGGGACAGCGGGCGGTCTCGACGAGCAACCGGAATTTCGAGGGCCGGCAGGGCCCGGGCGGCCGCACGTTCCTGGCGAGTCCGGCCACCGCGGCCGCGGCGGCCGTGACCGGCGCGGTCAGCGACCCGAGGAGGCTGTCGTGAGCGCGACGCGCGAGCCCATCACGCGGTTCGAGGGGCCGGCGGTGGCCATCGCCCGCGACAACATCGACACCGATCAGATCATCCCGGCGCGCTTCCTGAAGACGACGACGCGCGCGGGGCTCGGCGCGAACCTGTTTGCCGACTGGCGCCGCGACGCGGAGGGGACGCCGCGCGCCGGCTTCATCCTCAACCGGCCGGAGGCGGCCGGGGCGCGGGTGCTGGTGGCCGGCTGGAATTTCGGCTGCGGCAGCTCGCGCGAGCACGCGCCGTGGGCCCTGGTCGATTTCGGCTTCCGCGCGATCCTCGCCGGGTCGTTCGCCGACATCTTCAGGCAGAACGCGCTGAAGAACGGGCTGCTGCCGATCGCGCTGCCGGCCGACATCCACGGCCCGCTCGTCGCGCACGTCGCGATCCGTCCCGGCGCCGTCGTGGGCGTCGATCTCGTGCGCCGGACCGTCCGGCTGCCCGACGGGCGCGAGGCGGCGTTCGAGGTGGACGCGTTCGCGCGCGAGTGCCTGCTGGCCGGCGTGGACGAGATCGGCTACGTGCTGGCGCAGGAAGCGGCGATCGCGCGGTTCGAGGCGATGCGGTAGCGCCGGCGGCGCGGCGGCGCCGGCGTCCTCGCCGGCGGAGAGGCGGACGGGCGACGTGTTCTCGCGGCCCGCCCCGCCAGCGGGTCGGGCATAATGGGGCCCATGTGGAGCCTCGACGCCCTTGGCTGGAACGACCGCTGCGCCCGGGCGTTCGCCCCCCTGGCCGGCCCCGACACCCTCCCCGGCCGGGTGTCGCTCGAGCACCGGCACATCTACCGCGTCCTCACCGGGCGCGGCGAACTGCCGGCCCGCGTCGCCGGCCGGCTGCGCCACCAGGCCCTGGCCGCGGCCGACTACCCCGTCGTCGGCGACTGGGTCGCGCTGCGCGCCAGGCCCGGCGAGCTTCGCACCACGATCCTGGCGATCCTGCCCCGCGCCAGCCGGTTCTCCCGCAAGGTGGCTGGCGAGGTCACGAGCGAGCAGGTGGTCGCGGCGAACATCGACACGGTCTTCCTCGCGATGGGGCTCGACGGCGACTTCAACCTGCGGCGCATCGAGCGCTACCTCGTGGCCGCGTGGGAGAGCGGGGCGCGCCCGGTCGTCCTGCTCACCAAGGCCGATCTTGCCGACGACGTGACCGCGCGCGTCCGCGACGTGGCGGCCGTCGCCTCGGGGGCGCCGGTGCACGCGACGAGCGCCCGCGCGCAGTCCGGCCTCGAAGCGCTGGCCCCGTACCTGGAGGCCGGGCGGACCGTGGCCCTGCTCGGGTCGTCGGGCGTCGGCAAGTCCACGCTGATCAACCGGCTCGTCGGCCGCGAGGCCCTGCGCACGGCAGACGTCAGCGGCTTCCGGTCGCGCGGCCGCCACACCACCACGCACCGCGAGCTCGTCGTGCTGCCCGGGGGCGGCCTGGTCATCGACACGCCGGGCCTCCGGGAGCTGCGGCTCTGGGAGGAACCCGGGGCGGTGGAGGCGGCGTTCACCGACATCGACGCGCTCGCCGGCGGCTGCCGGTTCGCCGACTGCCGCCACGACACCGAGCCGGGGTGCGCGGTCCACGCGGCCGCGGCCGACGGCCGGCTGGCGCCGGATCGGCTCGCCAGCTACCTCAAGCTGCGCAGGGAAACCGAGTACCTCGCCGGGCGCCAGGACCATCTCGCGCAGCTCGAGCACAAGCGGAAGTGGAAGGCGATCAGCAAGGCGATCAGGCAGATCAAGCCGGACCGCGCCTGAAGGGCTGGCCTACGTGCGGTCGTTGTCCTCGTCGTTCTCGTCCGGCTCGAGCAGGTCCGCGGGGGTCGGCAGCGCCGGGAGAGCGGCCGCCGGCTCGCCGGCCGGCAGCTCCTGCACGTCGCGCAGCCTGCGCTGGATGGTGCGGCTCTTCCTCGCGACGTCGTCCATCTTGTTCGTGGCTTCCTGCAGCTTCTTCTGCACGCCCTCGAGCAGGTCCCCGAACTTGGCGAACTGCGTCTTGACGGCGGCGAGCAGCTCCCAGACCTCGCTCGACCGCTTCTCGATCGCCAGCGTCCGGAACCCCATCTGCAGGCTGCTCAGGATCGCCCACAGCGTGGTCGGCCCGGCGACGACGACGTGCCACTCGTTCTGGAGCGTGTCGGCGAGGCCCGGCCGGCGCAGCACCTCGGCGTAGAGCCCCTCGGTCGGCAGGAAGAGCACGCCGAGGTCGGTCGTGTGCGGCGTCTCGATGTACTTCTCGCGGATGTCGCGGGCCGACTGCTTGATGCGCGCCTCGAGCTGGCGGGCGGCGGCCTCGACGGCCTCGCCGTCGCCGCGGTCGGCGGCCTCGAGCAGGCGCTGGTAGTCCTCCTGGGGGAACTTCGCGTCCACCGGCAGCCAGACCACCTTCCCGTCGCCGCTGTCGCGGCCGGGCATCTTGATCGCGAACTCGACGCGCTCGGAGCTGCCGGGCCGGGTGGCGACGTTGGCTTCGTACTGGCCCGGCGCGAGCACCTGCTCGAGCAGGGCGCCGAGCTGCACCTCGCCCCAGGTGCCGCGCGTCTTGACGTTGGTCAGCACCTTCTTGAGGTCGCCGACGCCCGAGGCGAGCGCCTGCATCTCGCCCAGGCCGCGGTGCACCTGCTCGAGCCGCTCGCTGACGCTCTTGAACGACTCGCCCAGCCGCGTCTCGAGCGTGCTCTGGAGCCGCTCGTTCACCGTGGCGCGCATCTCCTCGAGCTTCGCGGCGTTGTCGGCCTGGATGGCGGTCAGGCGGTCCTCGACCGTCTTGCGCAGCGTCTCCATGCGCCGCTCGGTGGACTCGCTGACGCCGGCCAGCTGCGTCGCGAAGGTCTGCAGGCGCTCGGCCTGCGACCGGGCCAGCGCGTCGAGCCGTTCGTTCTGCGCCTCGCCCGCCTGGCCGATCCCGGCGCCGAGCGTCTGCCCCAGCCGCGCGACCGACTGGCCAACCTCGTCGCGCAGCTCGCGTCCCTGCGTCGTCGATTCGATCCGGCCCGCGGCCATCTCCTCGCGCAGCGCCTTGCCGATCTGCGCCTGGCCGCCCTCGACCGACGCCAGCCTGGCCTCGATCGACGAGAGGTCCACCCGGTTGGGCCGCAGCAGGAGGGCGGCGAGCAGCGCGAGCGCGACGGCGAGGAGCGCGACGATGGCGACGAGCAGGGACTCGATCATGGGCGAGGCATCGTCGCGCGAACGGCCGGCGGCGTCAAGGGGAGGTCAGCGGCAGCGCGGGCCTCCTGGCCCGCGGAGCAGGGGCGGGCCTCTCGCCCGCACGTCGCGGGTCGCGAGCCCCGACCCGTGATAGCATTTCCGCCATGCCCAAACCGGACCGCGTCCTCCGCCTCGCGGCGCTCGCGCTGCTCGCCGTCTCGCTGTCCGCCGCGCCGGCCCAGGCCGCCGGCCACCTGCTGCACCTGGCGATCGGCGACCCGGCCCGGAAGGACCGGGTGGCGCCGGTCGTGCTCGACGGCATCACCGACACGAGCACCGGCCAGGCGATCACGCTGCCCGAGCTGGCCGCGCGGCTGGCCGACACGCGGCTGCTGCTCATCGGCGAGGAGCACACCAGCGTCGAGTTCCACGACGTGCAGTACCGCGTGCTCAGCGCGCTGGTCGCCTCGGGCCGGCACGTCATGATCGGCCTCGAGATGTACCCCTACACCGAGCAGCCGTTCCTCGACGACTGGGTCGGCGGCCTGCTGACCGAGGACGGGTTCGTCCGGCTGTCCCGCTGGTACGCCAACTGGGGCTACAACTGGCTCTACTACCGCGACATCTTCCGGTTCGCGCAGGCCCACGCCGTCCGGATGTTCGCGGTGAACACGCCGCGCGAGGTGGTGGCGGCGGTCCGGAAAAAGGGCCTGGCCAACCTCACGCCCGAGGAGGCCGCGCACATCCCGAAGGGGATCGACGTGGACAGCGCCGACTACATGGCGTTCTTCAAGGCGACGTTCGCCGACGAGACGGGGCCCGTGCACGGCGCGGGCATGAGCGACGAGATGTGGAAGAACATGCTCGGCGCCCAGGCGACGTGGGACGCCACGATGGGGTTCAACGCCGTGCAGGCGCTGCAGCGCGCGAACGACCCGAAGGCGATCATGGTCGTCCTGGTCGGCAGCGGCCACGTGGCCTACGGCCTCGGCATCGAGCGGCAGGCGCGGCACTGGTTGGACGGCCGGATCACCAGCATCATCCCGGTGCCCGCCGCGACCGCAGCCGGCCCGGTGGTGAGGGACACGCAGGCGTCCTACGCCAACTTCACGTGGGGGGTCCCCCAGGAGCTCGACTCGGCCTACCCGATGCTCGGCACGTCCGAGGCGGTGGGCGAGGGCGAGGCGGGGCGCCGCGTCATCATCGTGCAGGACGGGTCGCCGGCGGCGATGGCCGGCATCAAGGCCGGCGACGTGCTCCAGGCGTTCGATGGCGTGGCGCTCACGAGCGGCGACACGCTCAACCGGCTGGTGGCCGGCAAGCGCTGGGGCGACACGGCGACGGTCGTCGTCAGGCGCGGCGGCGCCGACGTGGCGATTCCCGTCGTCTTCAGGCGATCGATCCCGGAGAAGGACAACAAGTAGCGGCCCGACACGCCGCCCGTTCGAGCGGAGCCGTCATGATCGACCTCTTCGCCCGTCCCTCCCCGCGCCTCGAGCGGGCGCTCGAGATCGCGAACATCGTCCATGCGGGCGCGGTGCGCAAGGGCACCGAGATCCCCTACATCAAGCACCCCATCGCCGTCGCGCGCATCCTCGAGTCGCACGGCTACGGCGAGGACCTGGTGATTGCCGGCCTGCTGCACGACACGGTCGAGGACGCGAAGTACGGCAGCCTCGAGCTGCAGCAGCGGCTGAGCGCGGCGGCGGGGCGGGAGCGGCTCGCGGCGCCGGCCGACCCGTGGGCGTTCCGCCGGGCGTTCCTCGCGTTCCTCGCCGACGAGTTCGGCCCGGCGGTGTTCGGCCTCGTGATGGCGGTGACCGAGAAGAAGAACGACGGCCGGCCGCACCCCGACTGGCTCGAGCGCAAGAAGGAGCAGCTCGATCACCTGGCGCAGGCCTCGACCGACGAGGCGGCGCTCAAGGCGGCCGACGCGCTGCACAACATCACCTGCACGCTCGAGGACGTGCGGCGCCTGGGCCTGGGCGTCCTCGACCGGTTCCGCGGCGGCCCCCTCGTCGCCTGGCACTACTCGGCCGTCGCGCGGCTCGCCGCGGATCGCGTGCCGGCCGGCGACCCGCTGGCAACGGCGGTGGTGGACGCGGCGGCGCAGTTCTCGACCGCCGTGCGCGACCTCAGGCCCGCGCCCGGCCAGAAGGGGCCGTACCCGGAGCCGGTCATCTACTAGTGGCCGGCTGGCGACCCGCGACTGGCGGCTGGCGACTTGCAGCCGGAGGCCGGGTCCGCGGCCGGCTGAACCGCAGTCCGCGGCCGGACCGTGATCCGCGGCCAGCCGAGGCAGGGCTGAAGCCCCGCCCTACTTCTTCCCCCCGCTCTCGCCCAGCGTGTCGAGCACCGTCCGCCACGCGAACTTCTGCCCCATCCCGCGGACGTAGTAGTCCATCCACGCCATCTCGGCCACGCTCTTGAAGAACCGGTTGCGCGCGTCCGGGATCCCGTGCGTCCGGCCCGGGTACACGTAGAACTCGGTCGGCACGCCGAGCTTCTCGAGCGCCATGTGCAGCTCGACCGACTGCGGACTCGGCACCCGCGGGTCGCCCTGGACGACGTGGATCATCGTCGGGGTCTTCGCGTTCCTGATGTACTTGAGCGGCGACTGCGTCCAGTAGGCGTCGTAGTCGTCGTACGGCAGCTTGTTGCCCAGGTAGTACTGCCGGTTGCGGTGCACGTCGCTCTCGGCGTACATCGAGATCCAGTTCGACGTCCCGGCGCCGCTGCTGATCGCCTTGAACCGGTCGGTGTGCGTGAGGATCCAGTTCGACCAGTGGCCGCCCGCGCTCCACCCGAGCGCCCCCATCTTCGCGCCGTCCACGATCCCCTTCGCGACGAGGTCGTCCACGCCCGACATGATGTCGTCGAAGCCGGGCGCGAAGTAGTTGCCGACGATCCGGGTCTTGTGGGCCTGCCCGTAGTTGGTCGATCCGCTGTAGTTCGGCAGCAGCACGGCGTAGCCGGCCCCCGCGTAGATCTGCGCGCCGTAGCCGCCGTTGAACCCGAGGACGTCGGCCGCGGCCGGGCCGCCGTGGATGGCGACGATGAGCGGGTAGCGGCGGCCGGCCTCGTACCCCACCGGCTTGATCAGGATGCCGCCGACCGTCCGACCGCCCTTCGACGTCCAGCTGATCTCGGTCTCCTCGCCGAGCGCGAACCGGCGCACCTGCGGATTGGCGTCGGTCAGCTGCACCCACCGCGCCCGGGTCCCGATGGCCGCGACGTCGGGAACGGTGAAGAACGTGGGCGGCGTCACCGGGTCGGCGTAGTGGATGATCAGCACGCCGGTGTCGCGGTCGCGGTTGACCGAGAGCGCGGCCTTCTCGCCGGTGACCTGGCGCACGGCGTCCTTCCGGATGTCGAGCGCGAGCAGTTGCGTGGTGGCGCGGACGCCGTCGTTGAAGTAGATCGTGCCGCCGTCCGCCGACCAGAAGCCGATCGACACGTCGCCGTCGTACCCGCCGCCGAGCTTGCGCCACTGGCCGCCGCGGGCGGCCACCTCGCGCAGGTAGACCCGGTCGTTGGTCATGCTGTACTGCTGCAGGTCGTCCGGGGCCGAGAAGGCGACGAACCGGCTGTCGGGCGAGAAGCTCAGCGCGCTCTCACCCACCTCGCGGTTGTCGGCCAGGCGCTCGATGCCGCCCGTGGCCACGTTCAGCAGGTACGGGTCGGAGTAGATGTTCTGCTCGGTGATGTTCCGCTCGTACCGGTCGGCCGAGATGCCGCGGAAGCCCACCCACTTCCCGTCGGGCGAGATCTCGAACTCGCCGACGGTGATGGCCGGATCCTTGACCAGTTCGGTCACTTTGACCGGATCGAGATCGACGGCCCACAGGCTGTTGAGCGGCGTCACCGGGTTGCTGATGTCCACGGTGAACTTCTTCTCGCGGCGCGCCTTCTCGTCCTTGTCGGCGGCCTCGGGGCCGGCGAAGTAGATCCGCCGGTCGTCGGGGGCCCAGGCAAACCGGCCGACGCCGCCGGCCTGCTTGGTCAGCGCCTCGGGCTTGGCCTCGTCGATCCCGTCGGTCGGCAGGCGGTAGAGCTGCTCGTCGCCCGGCTTGCCGCTGCGGTAGACGAGCCATTTCCCGTCGTGACTGATCGCGTAGCTCGACACCCCTTCCTTGGCCTCGGTGATCTTCCGGGCCTCGCCGCCGTCGGGCCGCATCAGGTAGAGCTGCTCCTGCAACGCCGACGACGAGGGCGCCTCGCGGTTGGACGCGAAGATGAAGAAGCGGCCGTCCTTCGCCCACCGGGGATCGGACTCGTTCTTGTCGCGCGTGAACGTCATCTGCCGCGTGCTCGCCACCCCCTTCTCGAGCGAGACGAGATAGAGGTCGCTCTGCCGCTCCGCGTCCTGCCAGTCGGGCGTGGTGATCGTGTAGAGCAGCCAGCGGCCGTCGGGGCTCGGCACGGGCGAGCCCACCTGCCGCATCTCCTGCACGTCGAGGAAGGTCATCGGGCGCTGGCCGGAGGGCGCCTTGGCCTGCGCCGCCACGGGCCCGGCCGCGAGCAGGCCGACCGCCACCACCATCACCAGCACGGCGAGCGTTCTCAGCATCGAGTTGCGCATAGGAGCCTCATTGATTGCATCTTGCGATCTTGCGATCTTGCGATCTTGCGAACTGGCGATCTGGCGATCTCCACGCCAGCCCAGCCGTTCACCGCGGATATACTACCCGCGATGAGGACAATTGCAGCCTCGGTTCTGATCGCCATGGCCGTGGCCCTGCCCTGCGGCGCGGCCGACCCGGCCCCCGGCACCGTCCCCCGCTTCGCGCGCGACCCGAACCCGATCGCGCTCGCCGGGTCCGCCCGCCCGACCCGCTACATGGAAGCCTCCGGCCTCCGCGCCGCCTTCCTCGGGCGGGAGGACGGCAGCTTCGAGGCCTGGGCGTACCCGCTGAAGATCCTCCACGACTTCAACCTGTCGTTCGGGATCGCCGCCTACGCCGACCCGATCCCCGGCGCCAGCCTGGCGACGACCGTGGACGTCCGCCCCGAGGCCTCGACGGTGCGCTACTCCCACGCCGCGTTCACGGTGGACGCGACGTGGCTGGTGCCGCGGGACCTGCCGGGCGGCCTCGTCCTGCTCGACGTCAAGACGACCGAGCCGCTCACGGTCTACGTCAAGTTCCGGCCCGACCTGAAGCCGATGTGGCCGGCCGCGCTCGGCGGGCAGTACAGCTACTGGGACGACGACCTCAAGGCCTACGTCATCGGCGAGGGCAGCGGCCGGAACGCGGCGATCGTCGGGTCGCCACTCGGCCTGACGCCGCCCGAGCAGCCGGCCCACAACCTGCCCGACGCCCCGTCGCAGTTCGCCATCCGCATCACGCCCGAGGTGGCGGCGCGCGGCCTGGTGCCGATCGTGATCGCGGCGAGCGTGGACAAGCTGGAGGGCGCGAAGAAGGCGTACGCGGCGCTGCTGGCCTCGCCCGAGGCGCTCTACCACGAGGCGGCGGCGCACTACCGCCGGCTGCGCGAGGACATGACGAGCCTCGAGTCGCCCGACCGGCGGTTCGACCTGGCCTTCGAGTGGGGCAAGGTGGCGCTCGACAAGGGGTTCGTCTGCAACCCGCAGCTCGGCTGCGGCCTCATCGCGGGCCTCGGCCCGTCGGGCACGACCGAGCGGCCCGGCTTCGGCTGGTTCTTCGGCGGCGACGCGTTCATCAACGACTGGGCGATCTCCTCCTACGGCGACCTCGACACGGTGCGCCAGTCGCTCGAGTTCCTCCGCAAGCGCCAGCGCGCCGACGGCAAGATGATGCACGAGCTGTCGCAGGGCGCCGCCTACATCCGCTGGTTCGAGGACTACCCGTACGGCTACTACCACGCCGACACGACGCCGCTCTACATCATCGCGGTGCGCGACTACGTGCGCGCCAGCGGCGACCAGGCGTTCGCGAAGGACTTCTGGCCCTCGATGCGGAAGGCGTACGACTACTGCGTCTCGACCGACGCGGACGGCGACGGCCTGATGGACAACACGAAGGCCGGCCTGGCCGCCGTCGAGACCGGCGCGCTGCGCAGCCGCGACGTGCAGACCGACGTGTTCCTCGGCTCGGTGTGGACCGAGGCGGCCGCGGCGGCCGCCGACCTCGCGGCGACGGCCGACCCCGCGTTCGTCCCGACGGCCCGGGCCGAGGCCGCGAAGGCGCACGCCTCGCTCAACCGGCGGTTTCTCGACGACGCGGCGCGGCGGATCGACTTCGCGATCATGAAGGACGGGACGGGCCAGGCCGAGCAGACCGTGTGGCCCGCGTTCGGCATCTGGCGCGGCGTGTTCGACCCGGGCCACCCGGCCGTCGCCGGCATGCTCGACGAGCTGGCGGGCGCCGGCCTCGGCACCGACTGGGGCGCGCGGATGCTGTCGAAGGACAGCACGCTGTACGAACCGCTTTCCTACAACAACGGCGCGTCGTGGCCGTTCCTCACCGGGTGGGCCGTGCTGGCGCTCTACAAGGAGGGCCGGGCGGACGCCGCCTGGCGGTACCTCGACTCGCTGGCCGACCTCACCTTCCTCGAGCCGCGCGGCTACGTGCCGGAACTGTTCTCGGGCGATCTGCTCCGGTCGATCGACGCCGCCGTGCCCCACCAGTTGTTCGCCACGACCGGGTTCGTCTCGGGCGTGATGCGCGGCCTGGTCGGGCTCGAAGAGACCGACAGCGGGCTGCGGCTCTCGCCCCGCCTGCCGCCGGAGTGGGACCACCTCGTCGTGAAGAACCTCCGGTGGCGCGACGCGCGCGCCACCCTCGAGATCCGCCGCGACGCCGGCGGGGCGGTCACCTTCAAGGTCGTGGACACGACGGCCCGCCACCTGCCGGTCACGCTCGCCCCCGCGCCGCCGCCGGGCGTCACGCTCGTGCCCGAGGAGCCGCCGCTCAGGCTCGGCGACGCTCCGCGGCGGCTGCGGATCATCGAGACGCGCACCGACGCGGGCGTCTACACCGCGCGCCTGCAGGGGCTGCGCGGACACACGTACCGCGTGCGCCTCGACGTGCCGTTCGCGGTGCAGTCGATCGAGGGCGGGCGCGAGGTGGCCCGGGACGGGCGCGCCCGGATCGTCGAGATCGCCGTGCCCGACGGCCCGGCGCGGTGGGTGAACTGCCGGCTCGTCGTCCGGCTCGGTTCCCGGCTCAAGTGAAGCGGAAGGAGACGCAGGTGACACGCCATCTCTCGATTCTCGTCGTGGTCGGGCTCGCCCTCGCCGCGGGAGCGCCGGCGCTGGCCGGGGGCCGGCCGCAGGCCTCGCCGGCCGCGAAGCCCGTATCGAAGACCCCGTTCGGCAAGACAAAGGACGGCACGCCCGTGGACCTCTACACGCTGACCAACCGCCACGGCATGACCGCGAAGGTCATGACCTACGGCGCCACGCTCACCGAGCTCATCGTCCCCGACAGGGCGGGCACGCCCGGCGACGTCGTCCTGGGCTTCGACTCCCTGCAGCCGTACCTGGCCGGCGTGCCGTACTTCGGCGCGACGGTCGGCCGCGTCGGCAACCGGATCGCGAAGGGCACGTTCACGCTCGACGGGAAGACGTATCACCTCGCCACCAACAACGGCCCCAACCACCTGCACGGCGGCAACGTCGGGTTCGACAAGGTGGTGTGGAAGGCGCAGGTGGTGCCGGCGAAGCACGGCGAGGCGGTGAAGTTCACCTACCGCAGCCGCGACGGCGAGGAAGGCTACCCCGGCACGCTCGACGTCAGCGTCGTCTACACGCTGACCGACGAGAACCAGCTCCGCCTCGACTACGCGGCGACGACCGACAAGGCCACGCCCGTGAACCTGACCAACCACAGCTACTTCAACCTGTCGGGCGACGGCAGCGGCAGCATCCTCGGCGAGGTGCTGATGATCAACGCGGACGAGATCACGCCCGTGGACGACACGCTCATCCCGACCGGCGCGCTGCTGCCGGTCAAGGGGACCGTGTTCGACTTCACGAAGCCGACGGCGATCGGCGCGCGCATCGACCAGGTGCCGGTCGCCCCGCCCGTCGGGTACGACCACAACTACGTCCTTCGGAAGGCGAAGGGCGGAGGGCGGGAGGCGGGAACGGCCGGCCGGCAGGCGGAAGGCGCGCTCACGCTGGCGGCGCGCGTCGCCGACCCGAAGTCGGGCCGCGTGATGGAGGTGCTGACGACGGAACCGGGGGTGCAGTTCTACTCGGGAAACTTCCTGGACGGGACGATCAAGAACCGGCACGGCGTGCCCTACCGGATCCACGACGCCTTCTGCCTCGAGACGCAGCACTTCCCCGACTCGGTGAACCACCCGAACTTCCCGTCCACGATCCTCCGGCCGGGCCAGGTCTACCGCTCGACGACGGTGTATGCGTTTTCGGTGGAGTAGCGGCTGACGGCTGCAAGCGGGCTACGGGCTACGGGCTACGGGCTACGGGCCTGCCACGCCGTGACACGCGTGACAAGGCCCGAAGCCGAGGCCTGGTCCGCTGACAGACTGATCACCGACCACTGGCCACTACATGAGCCTTCCGCCCTTCGCCTTCCGCC
>JAJXZZ010000024.1 GCA_021779795.1 Acidobacteriota bacterium
TTGACGGCGAAGAACAGCACCACCATCACGAGCATCAGGATGGTCGTGGGCAGCACGGTGCCGCCCGCGGCCGCGATCGCCCCCGGGGTGCCCGCCAGCTTGTAGCCGACGTAGGCGGACACCTGGGGGGCGATCGGGCCGGGCAGGGCGTTGCCGATCGCCACCGCGTCGGCGAACTCGGCGGGCGAGGCCCAGCCGGCGGCCGTCACTTCGCGCTGCATCAGCGCCAGCGAGGCCGGGCCGCCCCCCCACGAGAACAGCGCGACGCGCGAGAACAGCAGGAAGATGTCCCAGAGCAGCATCGGCGCCGCGCCCTACTGGCAGCCGCCTCTCATGGCCGCCTCGCCGCTGATCCCCGGGATGTGCATTTCCTTGCGCTGGCCGATCGGCATGTACTCGCGCTCGGTCGGGCCGACGTAGACCTGGCGCGGGCGGTAGATCCGGGCGCCGCCCTCCCAGACCTCCTTCCAGTTGGCGATCCAGCCGGGCATCCGGCCGATGGCGAACATGACGGTGAACATCTCGACCGGGATCCCGATGGCCTTCATGATGATCCCGGAGTAGAAGTCCACGTTCGGGTAGAGCTTCTTCTCCTTGAAGTAGTCGTCGCTGAGCGCGGCTTCCTCCAGCGCGCGGGCCAGGTCGAGCATCGGGTCGTGGATCTGGAGCTTGTTGAGGACGCGGTCGGCCGCCGCCTTGATGATCCGGGCGCGCGGGTCGTAGTTCTTGTAGACCCGGTGGCCGAACCCCATCAGCTTGATGTGCGACGTCTTGTCCTTCACCTTCGCGACGTATTCTTTCACCGACATGCCGCTGTCCTGGATGTACTTCAGCATCTCGATGACGGCCGCGTTCGCGCCGCCGTGCAGCGGCCCCCACAGGGCGCACACGCCGGCCGCGCAGCTGGCGAACAGGTTGGCGCCCGACGAGGCGACCATCCGGACGGTGCTCGTCGAGCAGTTCTGCTCGTGGTCGGCGTGGAGGACGAAGATCAGCTGCAGCGCGTTGACGATGTCCGGATCCGGCTCGTACTCCTTGAACGGGATCGAGAACATCATGTGCAGGAAGTTCGAGCAGTAGTCGTACTCCGGCTTCGGGTAGATCAGCGGCTGGCCGATCGACGTCTTGTAGGCGGCCGCCGCGATCGTCCGCGTCTTGCTGAGCAGGCGCGCCGCGGCGCTCTGGAACGTCTCGGCGCTCTCCATCTTGATGACGTCCGGGTTGTAGCAGCTCGTGGCGTTGATCATCGCCGAGAGGATCGCCATCGGGTGGCCCTGCGACGGGAACCCGTCGTAGTGCTTGTAGAGCCCCTCGTGCAGCATCTCGTACTGCGTCATCCGGTGGCTCCAGCACTGGAGCTGCTCGGCCGTCGGGAGCTCGCCGTAGATCAGCAGCCACGCCGTCTCGAGAAAGGTGCTGTGCTCGGCCAGCTGCTCGATCGGAATGCCGCGGTAGCGCAGGATGCCGCGCTCGCCGTCGATGAAGGTGATCGTCGACCTGCACGACCCCGTGTTGCTGTACCCGTCGTCGAGGGTGATGACGCCCGACTCGGCGCGCAGCTTCGAGATGTCGACGGCCACCTCGTTTTCGGTCCCGACCACGACCGGGAGATTGTAGGTCTTGCCCTGCACCTGCAGCGTTGCCATTTCGGACATAGACTGCTTCCCCTTCGCTATGATGGTCCCTGGCCCATAGGGTGAACCCGTCCATTCTAATGCCAAAAAGGGGCCGGCGGGCCCCGCCCGCGGCGCGTCCCCGCCCCGTCAGAGGCCGAACGACCGGCCCGCGATCTCGGCGATCCGCTCGCCGATGCTGATCGAGGCGGTGGCCGCCGGCGACGGGGCGTTCAGCACGTGCACCATCCGGTCGGCCTCGACGATCCGGAAGTCGTCGAGCAGGCCCCCCTTCGGGTCGAGGGCCTGCGCCCGGACGCCCGACCCGCTCGGGTGGACGTCCTCGTCGCGCAGCTCGGGGACCAGCCCCCGGAGCGCCTTGACGAACGCCCGCTTGCTGAACGACCGGTGCCACTCCCCGATGGCCATCGGCCAGTACTTCGCCGCCATCCGCCAGAAGCCGCCGTAGGCCAGCAGGGCGGCCGAGTCGCGCAGCGAGAAGCTCGTCCGCGCGTAGCCCTCGCGCCGGAACGCCAGCACGGCGTTGGGCCCCGCCTCCACCCCGCCCTGGATCATGCGCGTGAAGTGCACGCCGAGGAACGGGAACCGCGGATCGGGCACCGGGTAGATCAGGTTCCGGACGAGCGACTGCCGCGCGGGCACGATCTCGTAGTATTCCCCGCGGAAGGGCACGATCGCCACGCCCGGCGCCACGCCGCACATCCGGGCCACCCGGTCCGACTGCAGCCCGGCGCAGTTGATGAGGGCCCTGGTCTCGACCTCCCCGCGCGCGGTCTCGATCACCAGCGCGCCGCCCCGCCTGGTGACGCCCCGCACGCGCGCCGAGGTCCGCACCTCGCCGCCGGCCTCGGTCGTGACGCGGGCGAAGGCGTGCGTCACCGCCGTGTAGTCCACGATCCCGGTCTCGGCGACGTGCAGCCCGGCGATGCCCGCCACCGCCGGCTCGTACTCCTTCAACTCCTCGGCGCGCAGGCGCCGCAGTCCCCGGAGACCGTTGGCCCGCCCGCGGCGCTCGAGCTCGTCGAGCGCGGCCATCTGCGACGGCTCGGTCGCGACGACCAGCTTGCCGCACCGGTCGTGCGCGATGGCGTGCGCCTCGCAGAACCGGTACATCTTCTCCCGGCCCTCGACGCAGTTGGCCGCCTTGAGCGAGCCGGGCTTGTAGTAGAGGCCGGAGTGGATGACGCCGCTGTTGTGCCCGGTCTGGTGCGCGGCGAGCGAGGGTTCGGCCTCGAGGATGACGACGCGCAGGCCGGGCCGCCGGACGAGCGCCATGCCCGTCGCGGTCCCGACGATGCCGCCGCCGATAATGGCGACGTCGAAGGTGCTGCTCATGGTCGGAGAGTCCCCTCCTCGCGCGGCGCCCCCTGCCGCCGCACGCGGTCGGCCACGGTCACCGGCCCGGGCAGGCCGCATGCCTGCGCGATCGTCCGGAGCGAGGCCATGACGTTCTCCGCGAGCGGAATCCCGGACCGCTCGTGGAGCGCCGCCCTCGCCTGCTCCTTCTCGCCGTGGATGTAGATGGTCGCCCGGTCGAGCGCCTTCCTGGACTGCTTGATCGTCGCGAACAGCGCGCCCAGCCGCTCGCGGAACTCGTCGAGCGGCATGAAGCGCGCGATGTCGAGGGCAAGGAAGAAGTGGCCGACGCGCGGGGCCACCGTCTCGCCCGCCGCCGCCTCCCGCCGCAGGTTGTCCACGTCGAGGCCGGACGCCGACCCGGACAGCACGCCCGACAGCACGTCCACCATCAGCGCCAGGCCGTAGCCCTTGTAACCGCTGAACTCCTCGCCGCGGCCGCCGAGCGGCAGGATCCCGCCGCCGGCGCGCTTGACCAGATTGGCGAGCACGAGGCCGGGGTTCTGCGAGTCGTAGCCGTGCTCGTCCACGGCCCAGCCCGCCGGCATCTGCTTCCGGTTGCGGTCGTAGACCTCGAGCTTGCCGCGCGGCACCACGCTCGTCGCCATGTCGAGCAGGAAGTCGAGGCCGCCGGCGCCGGGCGCCCCGACCGCGATCGGGTTGGTGCCGAGGATCGCGTCGGCCCCGTGCGTCGGCACCACCAGCGGCGCCGCGTTCGTCAGCGAGATCCCGAGCATCCCGGCGCCGATCGCCTTCTGGACGTAGTAGCCCGCGATCCCGTAGTGGTTGCTGTTCCTGACGGTGACGACGCCGACGCCGTTGGCCCGGGCCTTGGAGATGGCCAGGTCCATGGCCAGCTCGCCGACGACCTGGCCGAGGCCGTTCCGCGCGTCGATGACGCCGATGGCGGGCACCGGCTCGCGCACGTCGAACCGGGCGCCGGGGACGATGTAGCCGACCTCGAGGCCCTTGACGTAGCGGCCGAGGCGCGCGACCCCGTGGCTGGCGATGCCGCGCAGGTCCGACGCCACCAGCACGCGCGCAGTGACGGCCCCCTCCGCCTCGGACACCCCGTAGCGCGCGAGGACGCCGGCCACGAAGCGCTCGAGGTCGGCCCGCATCACCTTGCTCTCGACTTCGCAGCCGAGGCATTCCTCGCAGCGGACCTCGTGCAGCCACTCGGCGTCGCGCGCCTCGCAGGCGACCAGCTCCCTCGGGATCTGCGGCACGTGCTCTGGCATGGGCAGCCCCCCTTCCCAATACTTTGGCACATTCCCGGGCCGTGCGACTACGGCCGAGGCGGGACCCGCGGGAGCGGCCAGTCTGCTGGCCCCCGGCAGGCGGCCCGGCGGGCCGACCCCGGGCGGCCTTGGTGCAGGGCCCGATCGCTGCAATAATGACGAACCGGCGGGCACTTCGTACTTCGCACGATCGCAAGATCGCACGATCGCAAGATCGCACGATCGCACGATCGCAAGATCGCAAGATCACAAGATCGCAAGATCCACGGTTCCCCTATGGGCTTCTCCGCGATCGACTACGCCGTCCTGGTCGTCTACCTGGTCGGCATCACCATCTTCGGGTCGCTGTTCCGGAAGTCCCACCGCTCGGTGCGGGACTACTTCGTCGGCGCCCGGAAGACGCACTGGCTGGTCATCAGCCTGTCGATCGTCGCCACCGAAACCAGCACCCTGACGCTCATCGGCGTGCCCGCCCTGGCCTACACCGTCTACGCCCGGCCCGAGCAGGGCGGCGCGTTCACCTACCTGCAGGTCGTCGCCGGCTACATCGTCGCCCGCGTGATCATCAGCGTGCTCTTCATCCCGGCCTACTTCCAGGGGGACCTGCTGACCGCCTACGCGCTGCTGGCGCGGCGGTTCGGCGAGGCCACCAAGCACTTTGCCGCATCGCTGTTCCTGGTGATGCGGGCGCTGGCCGAGGGCGTGCGGGTGTTCGCGGCGTCGCTCGTGCTGGCGGCGGTCATCGGCTCCAGCCTGCCGGGCTTCCCGCACCTGTGGCTGTGGTCGATCGTGCTCGTCGGCCTGCTGACGCTGGTCTACACGTTCGAGGGGGGGATCGCGGCCGTCATCTGGACGGACCTCATCCAGCTGGTGATCTACATCGGCGGCTCGCTGCTGGCCGCCTGGCAGCTGCTGCACCTGGTGCCCGGCGGCTGGCCGGCGATCGCGGCCGAGGCCGGGGCGGCGCACAAGTTCGCGTGGCTGTCGTTCTCGTTGAACCCGACGCTGCCGTTCACCTTCTGGGCCGGCCTGGTGGGCGGCACGTTCCTGACGATGGCGTCGCACGGAACCGACCAGCTGCTGGTGCAGCGGCTGCTCACCTGTCGGAACCAACGCGACAGCCAGAAGGCGCTCATCACGAGCGGCTTCATCGTCCTCTTCCAGTTCGCGCTGTTCCTGACCATCGGCGTGATGCTCTACGCCTACTACCGGCACGCGCCGCTGCCGAAGCTGACGACCAACGACGAGATCTTCCCCGCCTTCATCGTCCAGAGCCTGCCGCACGGGATCTCGGGCCTGGTCATCGCGGCGATCTTCGCCGCGGCCATGTCGAACCTGAGCGGGTCGCTCAACTCGCTCGCCTCGACGACCGTCCTCGACTTCTACCAGCCGCTCGCCCGCGGGCGGCAGTCCGAGGCCGGGCTGCTCCGGCTCTCCCGCTGGTGCACGGCCGCGTGGGGCCTGGTGCTCATTGCGATTGCGATCGTGGCGCGCGGCTGGGGCTCGGTGTTCACCGCGGGGCTGTCGATCGCCTCGCTCGTCTACGGCCCGATGCTCGGGGCCTTCCTGCTCGGCGTCCTCACGCGGCGCGCGAACCAGGCGGGCGTCATCACGGGCATCGCCGTTTCGCTCGCCTGCATGCTCCTCGTGAAGAACCTCACGCCGCTGGCCTGGACGTGGTACGTCCTGGCCGGCACCGTCGTCTGCGTGAGCGTCGGCTACGGCGTCAGCCTGGCGTTCGCGCCGGGCGGCCTCAACAAGGGAAGTGACACGCCATGAAACGTTTCGTGCTTGCCTGCTCGACGGGACTCCTGCTGCTCGCCGCCTCGGCCTGGGCCGGCCAGGGCCCGCTCACGCCGGTCGCCGGCGATTACGTCATCCACGACTTCCGGTTCTCGACCGGCGAGACGCTGCCGGTCCTGAAGCTGCACTACGTCACGCTCGGCCAGCCCCGGCGCGACGCGCACGGCGTCGTCCGCAACGCCGTGCTGATCCTGCACGGCACGGGCGGCACCGGCCAGCAGTTTCTCACCCCCAACTTCGCCGGCGTGCTCTTCGGGCCGGGCCAGCTGCTCGACGCCCGGACGCACTACATCATCCTGCCCGACGGGATCGGCCACGGGCAGAGCAGCAAGCCGAGCGACGGCCTGCGGGCCCGCTTCCCGCGCTACACCTACGGCGACATGGTGACGGCGCAGTACCGCCTGGTGACCGAGGGGCTGAAGCTGAACCACCTCGAGCTGGTGACGGGGACGTCGATGGGCGGGATGCAGACCTGGATGTGGGGCGAGGCCTATCCGGACTTCATGGACGGCCTGGTGCCGCTCGCCAGCGTGCCGCACCAGATCGTGGGCCGCAACTGGATGTGGCGGAAGATGCTCATGGACAGCATCCGCGACGACCCGGCGTGGAAGGGGGGCGACTACACGACCCAGCCGCCGGGGCTCCAGTGCGCGGTCAAGATCCTGACGCTCATGACCATGTCCACGATCCAGGCGCAGAAGGACGCGCCGACGCGCGAGAAGGCCGACGCGCTGCTGGCCGAGCAGCTGCGCGGGCGCGGCCGCGGCGTGGACGCCAACAACATGCTCTACCAGTTCGACGCGTCGCGCGACTACGACCCGGAGCCCGGCCTCGGGAAGATCACGGCGCCGCTGCTGGCCATCAACTCGGCCGACGACCTGATCAACCCGCCCGAGCTGGGCTTGATGGACCGGCTCATCCCCCGGGTCGCCCACGGGAAGTACGTGCTGCTGCCCATCACGTCCGAGACGCGCGGGCACGGCACGCACTCGTGGCCGGCCGTGTGGCAGGGGTACCTGAAGACGTTCCTCGCCGGGATCGAGAAGCCGGCGCAGTAGGCAGCCCGGGGCTTCCGCCACCGCCCGCGAGGGCGCGCGGGCCGTGGCGGACCCGCCGGAGCCCGGGCGAAGGCGGGCAGGGCCCGGGACTGGAGACGAGAGACCACGTCAGGCTCAGCGATGCAGGACGTGGTCGATCGAATACCCGATCCCCAGGCGCAGCACGAACGGATCGCTCACGTCGGACAGTCCGAATGCCGACTGGACGCGAGCGGTCCAGTGCTTCGAGACCGTATAGCTGAAGACGGGCCCCACATACTGCTGCTGGTGCTGCCAGTCGAAGCCGAACTGGTGCGCGTTGCCGAGCGCCCCCATCATCTCGATCCCGTAGCCCAGCCGCTCACTCGAGAGCATCGGCGGGGCGTTCTGTGGTGGCATGCCCGCCATGCCGGCCATGCCCTGGTCCGGCTCCATGGCCGTATACGCAGGCTGCCGAAACGCGCCCCAGGCGTAGCCGAAATCGTTCCCGCCGCCGTCCAGCGACGTTTCGCTGATGAAGTTGAACGTCAGGTTCACCCGTCCCCAATCGTGATACACGATCGCCCGCTGCTCGAACGTGCGGGCGGGGGTGCTCCGTGCCAGCGCGAGCGGCTGGTTGAGATCCTCGCCGCCGAACCCGGAGACCTCCATCTTGTACAACGCCGCCCCGTTCAGGCCCTCGTACTCGCCGTACAGGGTGAAGTGCAGCAGGCGGTCGTGTGGAAACAGGCGAACCGACGTGCCGGCCCGCAGCCCGCCGTAGGTGGCAGGCAAGCCGAAGATCTTCTGCCCCTCCGCCATGACGCTCACCGTCCAGCGGGAGGTGAGGCCGTACTGCACCATGCCCATGCCCGTGAAGAAGTCGTTGGTCGATCGCGCGGCCTGGAAATCGGACAGCGCCATCACCATCATCGTGTCGCGCGGGGTCGGATAGTTCAGCGTCGAGAAATAGGGGTTCATCGCCATCGTGGACGCCTCGTCCTGTCCGGCGAGGCACGGTGTCGAAGACACCACCACGGCGGCCACCATCCCGATGAGGCCAAGGCTGCGTGCGGTCATGAGGCGGCGCCTCCGTCCTTTCCCGACGCCGCGGCCAGCGTCTTGGTGACGATCGTCTGCGCTTCCTCCAGGATGCGGCGCAGGTGGTCCGCTCCGCGGAAGCTCTCCCCGTAGATCTTGTAGATCTCCTCGGTCCCCGACGGGCGCGCGGCGAACCATCCGCTGCCGGCGATGACCTTCACCCCGCCGAGGGGCGCGCCGTTGCCCGGCGCGTGCGTGAGGACCTGCTCGATCCGTTCGCCGGCCAGTTCGGTCAGCGTGACCTGCGCGGGCGAGAGCCTGGCCAACAGCGCCTTCTGATCCGGCGTGGCCGGCGCCTCGACGCGGTCGTAGGCCGGCTCGCCGAATTCGCGCGCGAGGTCGCGGTAGATCTCGCCTGGATCGCGGCCCAGCCGGGCGGTGATCTCGGCGGCGAGCAAGGCCGGCACGATGCCGTCCTTGTCGGTCGTCCACACCGAGCCGTCGAGGCGCGCAAACGAGGCCCCCGCGCTCTCTTCGCCGCCGAACCCCAGCGAACCGTCGAGCAGGCCGCCAACGAACCACTTGAAGCCCACCGGCACCTCGTAGAGCGTCCGGCCCAGCTTCGCGGTCACGCGATCGATCATCTGGCTGCTCACCACCGTCTTGCCGATGGCCGCGTCCCGGCGCCACCGCGGCCGGTGCTGGAGGAGGTAGGAGATGGCCGCCGACAGGTAATGGTTGGGCGGCAGCAACCCCGCGCTGCGCGTCACGATGCCGTGCCGGTCGTGGTCGGTGTCGCAGGCCCACGCGACGTCGAAGCGGTCCTTGATGTCGATCAGCCGCTGCATCGCGTAGGGCGACGAGGGGTCCATGCGGATCCGGCCGTCCCAGTCCACCGTCATGAACCGGAAGGTCGGATCGACGACGTCGCTGACGACGGTGAGGTTCAGGCCGTAGCGGTCGGCCAGGGGCGCCCAGTAGTGGACCCCGGCGCCGCCCAGCGGATCGACGCCGAGGGCGATCGTCACGCCACGAACGGCGTCCATGTCGATCACCTGGCCGAGGTCGCCGATGTACGCCGCCTGGTAGTCGTGCCGATGCGTCGTGCCGGCGCGAAGCGCCTGCTCGTACGGGATCCGGCGCACCCCCCGAAGACCAACCGCGAGCAACGCGTTGGCCCTGGCCCCAATCCAGTCGGTGATGTCGGCGTCCGCCGGCCCGCCGCTCGGCGGGTTGTACTTGAAGCCGCCGTCATGGGGCGGGTTGTGCGACGGCGTGATCACGATGCCGTCGGCGAGCCCGCGTCGTCGCCCGCGGTTGTAGGTGAGGATCGCATGCGAGATGGCGGGCGTCGGCGTGTAGGCGTCCCCCTCGGAGAGCATGACCTCGACGCCGTTGGCCGCGAGAACCTCGAGCGCGCTCGCGAGCGCCGGCGCCGAAAGCGCGTGCGTGTCCATCCCGAGAAACAGCGGGCCGTCGATCCGGTGCTGCGCCCGGTAGAGGCAGATCGCCTGGCTGATGGCGAGGACATGCCGCTCGTTGAACGCCTTGTCGAGCGACGAGCCGCGGTGCCCGGAGGTGCCGAAGGCCACCCGCTGCGCCGGGACCGACGGGTCGGGCGCGAGGGTGTAATAGGCGGTGACCAGTTGGGGCACGTCGGCCAGCATGCCAGGCGACGGCGGCTTTCCGGCCAAGGGGCTGATGTTCATGGGTTCCTCGTCACCGCCCCTGCGCCAGCAGGAGGCCGCGGGAGCCGTGCAGGATGGCCGCGTACTCGGGCGGCGGACCTCCGCGACCGGTGCCCGGCGCCGGATGCTGCGTCTCGACGATGCGGAGGGCTTCGTTGAAATCGGCCAGCGCCTCGTCGGCCCGTCCCGCGTCGGCCAGCACGCGGCCAAGATTGGCGTAGGCCAGGTCGTTGTCCGGCACGGCCTCCACGGCTCGGCGCCAGAGTGCCTCGCTGTCCTTCCAGTAGCCTGCCTGAACCCTGGCCGCCACGGCGAGGGTCCAGACGGAGGCGATCAGCAGGCCGACCAGGGGCAGGTCGGTGAATCGGTCCGCCATCGACTGGCTGCCGACCTGCACCAGCCCGGCCACCGGCAGGAGCATCACGAGGTACCAGAACCATCCGACGGCGAGATAGGGCCGGGACGATCGCGCCCGAACGACGGCGACCGCCGCCGCCGCATGCGCCAGCCGGTCGCCGACCGGCACCTCCCGCAGCGTGCTCACCGCCTCCTGCTGCCGCTGCGTCAGGAATGTCACGACGCCGGTGGCCAGGCCGAGCGCGATCCGGTACACGCGCCCGGTCATGCGCCGAAGCGCGAAGAACAGGAGGAGCGTGGCGCCCGCGGGCAGGGCCAGGCTCGTCAGGTGGTGCCGGCCCGCGTCGAGGCCGAACATCTCCACATCGGCCATGTGGGAGAGCCGCGTCAACGGATGCCGGTAGGAATGGCCGGGATTGGTGAGCGCCCAGCCGACGGTGTCCATCGTCAGCCCCCGCTTCACGGCCGCGTTGTCGGACACGTAGGCGGGATCGTCCCAGCTCACGAACGCGAAGTGCCTGGCGGGCGCCAACACGGCCAGGTTCAGCGCGACGAGCCGTGCGGAGAGGCCGACGAGCGCCGCCAGGCGTGACGCCGCCGGGCGCGCGGCCGGAGGGGCCGGCGCAACCCGCTGCGTGGCTGTCGGTCCTGTGGAAGGCATCGACGAACTATTGTGGCGCTCGCACGGCGGGCGGTCAACGGCCCGCGGCGGACGGCCGCGCGCGAAGAGGACTCAGGGCTCAAGGCTCAAGGCTCAGGGACGAACCGCCGCCACGCGTGACAGCCGTCCTTGAGCCCTGAGCCTTGAGCCCTGAGCCTTCTCACATGACCGTCGCGTCGCCCTTGCGCGGCTTGGCCGGCCACGGCGGCAGCAGCTTCACCAGCACGTAGAGGATCCCGAACGGCAGCAGCATCAGCAGGATGGCCGGCAGCAGCCCCTCGCGCGTCGCCCACTCCATCTTGTAGGCGGTGTAGCCGAGGAAGCTCTTCGAGAACAGCTGGCCGCCGATGACCACGTTCCACCGCATCGCGAAGATGCCGATGAGCGTCAGCGACCCGGCAATCCAGTAGATCCAGGAGCGGACCCTGGGACTCAGCCTCACCAGCTGCACCAGCCCCAGCAGGGCCAGCGGCACCACCGTCCCCACGTAGATCTGGATGATGATCTGCGAGACGTAGAGCTTGGTGTGCACCATGAAGTCCAGGGCCCGGAACGACTCGTCGGCCTCGTAGATGCGGTGCACCAGGTCGAGCATTTCGAGCGAGAAGTCGATGACGAACGCGAAGAACAGGAACCGGGCCATCGTGTCCACGCACGCGATGTCGAACTTCCGCTCGCGCCACCAGGCCGTGAGCATGTAGAGGAGCATCACGGCGGCGATGCCCGACACGACGGCCGAGAAGATGAACACCACCGGCATCAGCGGCGACGACCACCAGGGGTTCGCCTTGACCGACCCGAAGATGAACCCGACGTAGCCGTGCAGCAGGAACGCCGAGGGGATGCCGATGACGGTGATCGCCTTGCCGACGCGGTCGTCGACGGCCAGCGCCTCGGGGCTGATGTTGTCGTACCAGAGCGCCATCGCCCCGTAGAGCCACCGCTTCGGCCCGCGCGACGCGCGCCAGGTCAGGACGATGTCCTTGCGGAAGTCGAGCCAGATTTCGAGGACGAGGACGACCATCAGGTACCAGAGGTACACGAAGCCGAACATCGCCATGGCCGACGTCGTGTGCGGCGTCAGGTACATCTCGATCGACCGCTCGGGGTGCCCGAGGTGCAGCTGCAGCGGCAGCGGCGCCACGATCAGGAAGGCCAGGGCGGTCAGCAGCGCGAGGCGGTAGGTCGGCTTGACCGCCTCGACGTTGAAGACGCGCTCGAGCGACGCGAGGATGAACGCGCCGGCCACGAGGCCCGTGATGTAGGGGTAGAGCACGATGAGGACGCTCCACTGGAGCTCCACCTCGTTGGGGTACATGAACCCCTGGACCGCCGGCAACACGCTTCCCATCGGTCTCCTCCTACCTCACCGACCCGTCGAGATCGTTGTAATAGACCTTCGCGCCCGTCGCCATCTGCGGCTTCAGCACGACCACGTGGTGGTCGAGCAGGAACTGCTGGATCGGGTCGTTCGGGTTCTTCAGGTCGCCCAGCCGCCGCGCGCCCGTCGGGCAGTTCTCGCAGCAGGCCGTCGTCAGCCCCTTGGTGATCCGCTGGTAGCAGAGCGTGCACTTGTCGGCCGTCATCGTGCGCGGGTCGATGAACCGGCAGCCGTACGGGCACGCCTGCACGCAGTAGCGGCAGGCGAGGCAGTAGTCCTTGTCGATGAGCACGACGCCGTCGGGGCTGATGAACGTCGCGCCGACCGGGCAGACCTGCGTGCACGGCGAGTCCGCGCAGTGGTTGCACAGCTTGGGCACGAAGAAGTGCTTCGCCTTCGGGTCCGAGTCGGGCGCCCCCTTGAACGGGAACCCGTCGTAGCCGCCGTTGGGCGACTCCACCGTCGGGTGGTCCATGTCGTCGGGATTCACGCGGTACTGCTCGACCCAGGTGCGGAAGTACATCGGATCGAGCGGCACGTTGTTCTCCGCCTTGCAGGCGCGCACGCAGCTGCCGCAGCCGATGCACTTGTCGACGTCGATCGCCATCCCCCACCAGTGGTCGGTCATCGTGTAGTTGGGGGCCGTCTCGGGCTTGCCGGCGACGATCGCCTCCCACGCCACCGAGGCCGAAGCCGAGAGCACCAGGAGCTTGCCGGTATCGAGCAGGAACTTTCGTCGGTCGAAGGTCATGGCGGCTCCAGTCTCAGGAGATCTTCGGGGCGTGCGGGTTGTGGCAGGCCGTGCACTGGCCCTCGGGGGCGTGGTCGGCCACGACCACCTGCGGGAACCCCTTCGGCCTGTACGGGCTGGCCGAATGGCACCGCGGGCACAGCTGCCGCGAGTCCGGGAGCGCGGGCTTCGGCTCGCCTCCCGCCTCCGCGTGCGCGAGCAGCGGGCCGTGGCAGGTCTCGCAGCCGATCTGCTCGTGCGGGCTCCCCTTGCGCTGCGCCACGATGTCGGTGTGGCACTCCTCGCAGGCGGCCCGACCCGCATAGTGCATGGGCAGCGACGCGATCTCGCCCAGCGCCGCCCCGCGGTAGTGGCCGTACTCGCCGAAGCTCTTCGGCACCATCCACCACCGCAGGATCACGAACGCGACGATGCCCACGAGGAACAGCCCGGCCATGCGAACCAGGTGCACCTTGTTCTTGAACAGATCGCTCATCGAGAGCTCCTCGGCCGATGACCACGCGCTCGGGCCCCGCATGCGGGCGCACACCCGCACGGATCGTCCGCGCGACTAGCGGAAAATGTAATGAAGTCCCGTGCCGGTTGCAAGCAATCATGTTGCCAGGCCGCCGACCGCGTCGGTCACGCGGCCGAACAGGCCGCATATCGGCGGTCCACGACGCCGCCCCCCGTTGCGCGGCCTCGCCGCCGCGCGCGTGCCGACGGAATTCCGGCAGCCCGCTCGAGCCTCGCGACGCGGCGAAGCCTTGACCTGGCGCGGGCCTGAGGTATCATGCGCGCGGCAATCCACGCCACCCAACCGCGTCTCACTCCCGAAAGGACCAGGTGATGACTCCACGATCCCGTGCGCGCCTGCTGGCCGCCTCCGCCGCGTGCGCCTGCCTGTGCTGGGCGGGCGTCTCGGCCCAGGCCCCGCCGCGCGTGCCGCAGGCCCAGGCGCCGGCCCGCACGGTCGAGGCCGTGACGTCGGCCGCGCTCAACCAGTCCGACGACCCCCTGCTCGCGCCCTTCCGGTTCCGCTCCATCGGCCCCGCCAGCATGGGCGGGCGCATCGACGACATCGCTGTGGTCGAGAGCGACCCCTCGACCATCTACCTCGGCTTCGCCACCGGCGGCATCTGG
>JAJXZZ010000381.1 GCA_021779795.1 Acidobacteriota bacterium
GCGGCCTGGTCTATGGCAACTTCCTGGCGCAGGATGCACGGCAGTGGCCCGGTGTCTCGCTGATCGGCGCGCTGGCCCTGGATGGATGCACGATCGGCTCGAACACGCTGGCCGGCGACGTGCCGCTCGTTGGCGTCGCGTTGCAGGGTGCCACCGGCTGCGCCGTGGTGGCGAACAAGGACAAGAGAGAGACCGTGTCGCTCGCGTCCCCGACGTACTTTCTCGACCAATGGTCGTCGGGCAACCTGGTCAAGGCCGCGACCGGAACCGTCGTTGACTATGGAACCAACAACACGGTCCTGATCGCGAAGCAGTGAGCCGCCGGTCCCGCCGGCTCGCCGGCGTTTCAGACGCCGGCGCCGGCGCACCGGGCGGGAGGCTCAGGGCCGGAGGCTCCGGCCCTGAGCCCCGAGCCACGGGCCCGTGATATCCTGGACTCCCCGCCCCCTCGAGGAGTCATCCCGGTGCCGGATCATCGCATTCACGAACATCCCATCCTGCCGCCCGCGGGAGAGGCCACGGTGCCTTTCTCCTGGCAGGGGCAGGCCATGCTCGCGCGCCCTGGCGAGACGATCGCCTCGGCGCTGTTCGCAAGCGGCGTCAGGACCTTCGGCCATCATCACAAGGACGGCGCGCCCCAGGGCATCTTCTGCGCCAACGGCCAGTGCGCCCAGTGCGCGGTCGTCGCCGACGACCTGCCCGTCAAGTCGTGCATGGTCGTCGTGCGCCCCGGCATGCGCGTGCAGCCGCTCGACGGCCTGCCGGTGCTGCCGGGGATCGACGGCCAGGTGCGGACGCACCCGATCGAGACGGTCGACGTCGAGTGCCTCGTCATCGGCGGCGGGCCGGCCGGCCTGACGGCGGCCATCGAGCTGGGCACGGCGGGCGTCCGCACGCTCGTCGTGGACGACAAGCACCGGCTCGGCGGCAAGCTGGTCCTCCAGACGCACAAGTTCTTCGGCTCGATCGAGGCCTGCCACGCCGGCACGCGCGGCATCGACATCGCCACCCGGCTCGAGGCCGAGGTCCGCCAGTTCGAGAACGTCCGCGTGTGGCTGAACTCGACCGTGCTCGCCGTCTTCTCCGACCGCCGCGTCGGCGTGCTGCGCGACAACCGGCAGTACGTCATCGCCCGGCCCGACATGCTGCTCGTCACGGCCGGGGCGCGCGAGAAGTCGCTCGTCTTTCCCGGCAACACGCTGCCCGGCGTCTATGGCGCCGGCGCCTTCCAGACGCTGGTCAACCGCGATCTCGTCCGGCCGACCGAGCGCCTGTTCGTCGTCGGCGGCGGCAACGTCGGCCTCATCGCCGGCTATCACGCCCTGCAGGCCGGCATCGGCGTCGTCGGGCTGTGCGAGGCGCTGCCCGAGTGCGGCGGCTACAAGGTGCACAAGGACAAGCTGGTGCGGATGGGCGTGCCGGTCTACACGTCGCACACGATCCTGCGCGCCGAGGGCCGGCACGAGGTCGAGGCGGTCACCATCGCCGCGATCGACCGGACGTGGCGGCCGATCCCGGGCACCGAGAAGCGGTTCGCGTGCGACACGGTGCTCGTCGCGGTCGGCCTCGACCCGGTGGACGAGTTCCTGCACAAGGCGCGGGAGTTCGGCCTGCCGGCCATGGCCGCGGGCGACTCCGAGGAGATCGCCGAGGCGTCGGCCGCGATGTTCACCGGCCGGATCCGCGGCCTCGAGATCGCCCGGGCGCTCGGGCGCGACGTCGGCGAGGTGCCGCCCGAGTGGCACCGCACGGCCGAGGTGCTCAAGTCGCGCCCCGGCATGACGATCACCGAGGACATCCCCGACACCCGAACAGGGGTCTTCCCCGTCTTCCACTGCACGCAGGAGATCCCCTGCAACCCGTGCACGTCGGTCTGCTCCAACCACGCCATCCGCATCGCGGGCGACGACGTGATGGGGCTGCCCGAGTTCGTGGGCGACGCGTGCGACGGGTGCGAGAAGTGCGTGGCCATCTGCCCCGGCCTCGCCGTCACGCTCGTGGACTTCCGGAAGGACCCGCGGCAGCCGACGGTGGTCATCCCGTACGAGTTCTCCGCGAAGCGGATCAAGAAGGGCGACACGGTCACCGTCCTCGACAGCGAGGGGACGGTGCTCGGCAACGCGGAGGTGACGCGCGTCCGCGCGCCGAAGGACGCGGACCGGGCGCTGCTCGTCCGCGTCACGGCGCCGGCCGAGATTGCGCCGCGCATCGCCGGCATCCGCGTGCAGGACCCGTGGCAGGCCGAGCGCGCGGAGGGCTACGAGCAGCCGATCGGAGACGACGAGATCGTCTGCCGGTGCGAGCGGGTGACGGCGAAGGAACTCCGGGCGCTCATCCGCGGCGGCATCCGCGACATGAACCACCTGAAGGCGATCACGCGGTGCGGCATGGGCGCGTGCGGCGGCAAGACCTGCCCGAACCTCATCAAGCGCATCTTCCGGGAGGAGGGGGTGGCGCCCGGCGAGGTCACCGACCTCACCAGGCGGCCGCTGTTCATGGAGGTGCCGCTCGGCGCCTTCGCGGGCGCGGCGAGCGGAGAGACCCCCACGGCGGACGTGCCCCCGCGGCACGCGACCGACGCGACCGAAGGAGGCATGTGATGAGCCCGCAGGTGTACGACGCCATCGTCATCGGCGCCGGCAGCGTGGGGCTGCCGACGGCGATGTGCCTGGCCGAGGCCGGCCTCAAGCCGCTCGTCATCGACCAGTTCGCCAGCGCCGGCCAGGGCAGCAACAAGTGCGCGATCGGCGGCATCAGGGCCACGCACTCCTCGCCGGCCAAGATCCGCCTCTGCCTGGACTCGATCCGGGTCTTCTCGAACTGGAAGGCGGCGCACGGCGACGAGATCGAGTGGTTCCAGGGCGGCTACGCGTTCGTCGCCTACCGCGAGCAGGAGGAGCGCTCGCTCAGGGCCCTGCTCCGGATCCAGCAGAGCTACGGCCTGAACATCCGCTGGCTCGACCGCGACGAGACGATCGCGCTCGTGCCGGACATCAACCGCGAGGGGCTGCGCGGCGGCACCTACTCGCCCGAGGACGGCTCGGCCTCGCCGATGATGTCGGCGGCGGCGTTCTACCGCCGCGCCGCCGAACTCGGCGTGCAGTTCCGCTTCGGCGAGCGCGTCACCGGCATCATCCAGCGCAAGAGCGGCGTCGTGGGCGTCCGCACCGACAAGGGCGGCTACGCCACCGAGACGGTGGTCAACGCCGCGGGCGCCTGGGCCCGACCGCTCGCGCAGTCGGTGGGGCTCGACACGCCGGTCGTGCCCGACAGCCACGAGGCCGGCATCACCGAGCCGGTGGCGCGGTTCCTCCGCCCGATGCTGGTGGACATCCGGCCGACGCCGGGCGCGCGCAATT
>JAJXZZ010000382.1 GCA_021779795.1 Acidobacteriota bacterium
TCGTACGTCCGCATTGCCGCCACATTGCCCGGCCGGTCCGCCGATGGCCCCGGCCTTGTGCGAAACGCGATCCGCCGACTCGCCCGCTTCATCGACCTGCCGCTCCGTTCCCGCCGCTAACTCCTCTCCGGTGGCGTCGTTTTGACGCCACCGTTGTCTTTCCTGCGATTCCGACGATTCCCGTCCGCTATCGCCCGCGAGTGTCTGCTACCGCATGCAAGCGTCTTTTACCGTCCGCGAGCGCCTTCTACCGGCCCTAGTGTGTCGGGACTGTCTGCGACAACGGGCCACTTCCAGCCTTCGGGTACTTCTTAAGGTGGAGGAAGGGATGTTTATTGCCAGTGCCCTCGCGGACGATCGCATTCAGCGGCCTTCTGAGATTTCCGAGGCCGGGATCATTCGCCCGCGCGAAGTGGCACATGTAACTCCGCCCCGGATGGGGACAAACGCACACTCGGCGCTTGTCCCCTTACGCATGCACTACCAGGCGGCTAACTTAGAAGTGAGAGGGGAGAAAAAGAGAATGCAGACACGCACCGATGTTTCCGCAGCTCGAATCATTCGCCCGCGCGAAGTGGCGCAGCGGCTTGGCGTGAGTTCGACAACGCTCTGGCGGTACGCCAAACGCCCCGACTTCCCGCGCGCCTTTCGGCTTGGCCCGAACGCGGTCGGTTTTGATTCGGGGGAACTCGAAACCTGGATCGCGGCGCGCCGGGTGGCCGCGGCCTAGCGCGTACATGCGACGCGCCCGGCGGCGAGCACCGACCGGGCGCTGTCGTCACGGGAGAGAGCCCCATGACGGACACGACCATCGTACCACATGCCGAGCCTGCGGCCGAGCGCGTCACGCGGCAACTGGCCCGCGACCTGATTGACCGCGAGGACCAGCTTGCCGACGCGACCCGCGACCGCGACCTGTTCAAAATGCTGTCGGTGGAATTGATGGGCGCGCTGCACGCGGCAACGGCGAAGATCCGCCGGCAGACCGAGACGATCGCGCGCCTCAACGAGATCATCCGCTCGCACGTCGAGAACTGTGGCGACCGCCAGAGCCGGAGGGCGGCGTGAGGCGCGCGCACATGCCGAAGGCGGCGGCGATCTTCGGCCCAGAGCCGGCAATCGAAACCGACGACCGACTGACCGAGGCCGGCGCGGCCGAACGCTTCGACCGAGAACTGGACGGGCGCGTCTGTTACGACCATCGGCGTGGCCGATGGGTGATCCGGCGCGAGCACCGATGGGAGCCCGACACCTCCGGCGAGATCACCCGCCTTGCGATTCAGACCGTGCTCGACTGGCAGCACACGGCACTCGACCTGCGGGACGTGCGGGCAAAGACGGCCGTGCTGGCGTGGGCGACGTCGTTCGACCGGCGCGCGAAACTTGACGCCCTGCTCGCGCTGGCCCGGTGTCTCGAACACCTGGCCGACGACGGCGCCCGGTGGGACACTGACCCCTGGCTGCTCGGCTGCCCAAACGGCGTGGTGGACTTGCGAACCGGCGAACTCCGCGACGGCTGCCCTGACGACAACATCACCTTGCAGACCGGCGCGGCCTTCGACCCGGAGGCGCGGTGTCTGCGGTGGGAGCGGTTCATCCGCGAAGTGTTCCCCGACCGCGACGTGGCGGACTACGTGTGGCGGTCGCTCGGCTACAGCCTGACCGGCGACATGCGCGAGCAATGTTTCTGGCTGAACCACGGCCGCGGGCGCAACGGCAAGAGCACGTTGATCGACACCGTGGCCTCGGTGCTCGGCGACTACGCGCACCCGACGCCGTTCTCGGCCTTCGAGGTGCAGCAGGGAAACGCGGTGCCGGCCGACGTGGCGGCTCTGGACGGCAAGCGGTTCGTGACCGCCTCAGAGACGAACGGGCGATGGCTGCACGCGCCGCGCCTGAAAGACATCACCGGCGGCGAACGCATCACCGTGCGGCACCTCTACGGCCATCCGTTCACCTTTCGCCCGACGTGCAAGATCTGGCTCTCGGTGAACGAACTCCCGCGCGTGGCGGATGACAGCGACGGCTTGTGGCGCCGGCTGAAGCAGGTGCCGTTCACGCAACGCTTTGAGGGCGCGGCCGACGACCGAGGACTGAAAGAGACATTGCGCGCCGAGGCGCCCGGCATCCTGGCCTGGCTGGTGCGCGGGTGTCTGGAGTGGCAAGTGCGCGGCCTCGACGCGCCGGCTGCGGTGGATGAGGTGACGACGGCCTACCGGCGCGACTCCGACCACCTGGGGCAGTTTATCGAGGAAGCGTGCGACCTCGACCCCGACGCCGAGGTTGGCGCGACCGACCTGTATCGCCACTACGTCGCCTGGGCCGAACGGGCGGGCCTCAGCGAGCGGGAGCGGTTGACAGCGAACCACTTTGGGCGGAAGGCCGCCGAGCGACTCCGGCGGGTCCGTACGAAGGCGGGCGCCGTCTATTGCGGCGTTTCACGGCGGATCGGGTGACGGATTATCTCCAATGTTTACGGGCTCCGGTGACGCATTCACCCCTATTTCTATAAACCCCTCTCGTGAGAGAGAGGGTACGGAAGTTATGAAAACAGCCCCGAATCCGTCACATCCTACACCTCGGCCCTTGAGGTAGGCAGCATGCGCGAGCTTCTGAACCGGGACATTCGACACCGCGTGAAAGGCGTTCCGGCTCTCCGCCGTCGGCTGCTCGGACTCCGCCGGGCCGTCGGGCGCTATGGCGAGCATCGGGCGCGGACGCACGCCGAACTGTCCTGGGCCGCGCGGGTGGCCGATGCGCTGGACGCGGCAGTCACGGCGGCATGGCATACGGACGAGGACGAAGGGGGGACGCGATGAGCGAACTGGTGTTTTGGCGCGTGGTGGTCCTGGTGGGCGAAGTCGCGGTGCTGGCCTACGCGGCGGCCGTCATCACGGTCGTGCTGTGGCGGCGGGCGCGACGGTAGCCACCCCCCCCCTATGGGGGCCAATAAGTTGGGAGTGTTCCGGCCCTAGACCGGCTGGGCAGGTGCAGACACACGAAATGGAGTCGGCAATGCGAAAAATCGACAAGCGATTGAAACCGCCGGCCGGCCTGCCGCGCTCGGCTCGGCGCTGGTGGCTCGACGTGGCGGGCGCCTACGGCATGACCGGCGATGAGGCTGGGCTGCGACTGCTCAGCGAGGCGGCCTTTGCGCTCGCGCGCCTGGAAGAGTGCCGAGCGATCATCGCCCGCGACGGCGCGGCCGTGCTGGACCGTTTCGGCGCGGCGAGGGCGCACCCGCTGCTGCAAGCTGAACACCACGCACGGTCAAGTTTCCTCGCCGCGGTCCGCGCGCTGAACCTCGACGTCGAACCTGCCAAGGCGATCGGCCGGCCGGGGGCGGCGTACTGATGCCG
>JAJXZZ010000383.1 GCA_021779795.1 Acidobacteriota bacterium
CCATGCGCACCGGGATCGCGAAGGAGTATTCGCGCATCGGGTTGCGGAGCAGTTCCCGGGTGGCCGCGTCGAGGTTGATGACGTCGGCAACCTTGTCGAACTGGGCCTGCGCCATTTCGAACGGGTTGAATGCCTTCTTGTCCACGGATTATCCCCTCTCTCTGCTGCGGTCCCGCCTCGAAGGAGGCGGTAGAATGGCCGGTCTTCTCTCGCGAACAACCTCAAAGTCTATCACGGCGCCCGCCCTGCCCGTTCGCACGCCCGTCGGGGGTCACGGGCACGCAACAGCCTTGGTCGCCATGAAAAATATACATTCAATTGCCGACCTTGGCAAATGAAACACGGGAAAGTGGTCCCGTGGACTGCCAATTTCAATGTTACCGGCAGAACACGGCCGCGCTCCCCCGTCGAGGTCGGCCTCCGCGTGATACACTCCCGCTCCATCGCCGCACCCCCGGGGATCTGCCATGCTGCTGCTGAAGAACGCCGACCTCTTCACGCCCGCGCCCGCCGGGCGGGCCGACATCCTGATCGCCGGCGGCCGCATCGAGCGGGTCGAAGCCGGCCTGGCCATCCCCGAGCGCTACTGCGACGTCGTGGACGCCTCGTCGCTCGTCGCGGTGCCGGGGTTCATCGACGCGCACGTGCACATCACGGGCGGCGGCGGCGAGGGCGGTTACGCGACCCGCACGCCGGAACTGATGCTGTCGGACGCGGTGCGCGGCGGCGTCACGACCATCGTGGGCTGCCTGGGAACCGACGGCGTCACGCGCAGCCCGGCCTCGCTGCTGGCGAAGGCCCGCGGCCTGGACGCCGAGGGGATCTCCACCTTCATTTACACGGGCGACTACGCCGTGCCGACGCGCACGATCACGGGCGGCATCGAGCGCGACCTGCTGCTGATCGACAAGGTGATCGGCGTCGGCGAGGTGGCGCTCGCCGACCACCGGTCCACGCAGCCGACCTTCGACGAGATCGCGCGGATTGCCTCCGAGGCGCGGCGCGGGGGCATCCTCTCGGGCAAGGCGGGCCTCGTCAACGTCCACATGGGCGACGGGCGGCGGGGGTTGTCGCTGCTGCGGCGCATCCTCGACGAGACCGAGATCCCGCCGGCGCAGTTCCTGCCGACGCACGTCAACCGGAACCCGTGGCTGTTCGAGGAGGGGATCGCCTACGCGAAGGCGGGCGGCCTGGTGGACTTCACGACCTCCACCGTGCCGGCCTCGCTCGAGGAAGGCGAGGTGAAGTGCAGCCGGGCGCTGCGCCTGATGCTCGAGGCGGGCGTGGACGCGGCGCAGATCACGTTCACGTCGGACGGCCAGGGCAGCCTGCCGGTGTTCGACGCGGCGGGGCGGCTCGTGCGGCTGGACGTCGGCCGCGTGACGAGCCTGTTCGCCGAGGTGCGCGACGCGGTGGCGGACGAGGGGGTCCCGCTCGAGACGGCGCTGAGCGTCGTGACGGCCAACCCGGCGCGGGCGCTGAAGCTGGCGGGCAAGGGACAGATCGCCGCCGGCGCCGACGCCGACCTCGTGCTGCTCGACCGGCGGTCGCTCGCGATCCGCGGCGTCCTCGCCCGCGGGCGGTGGCTCATGAGGGAGGGGGACGTCATCGTGAAGGGCACATTCGAATAGCTGGCAGCGGATCGCGGTCCGGGGCCGGGTAACGGGATAGCTGGTAGCGGATCCGGCCGACAGCCGACAGCCGACAGCCGACAGCCGACAGCCGACCGCCGAATTATGTCCAACCCGTCCCTGAAGCGTTTCGCCATGCCCCACACGCTCGTCGTCGTGATGGCGCTGGTGATCCTCGTGCTGGTGGCGTCGTGGCTGCTGCCGTCGGGGGAGTACCAGCGCGTCAGGGTCGCGACGAGCGAGGGGGCGCGCCTGGTGACCGTCGCCGGCACCTACCACGAGGTGCCGAAGGTCTACCTCGGCCCGCAGATGGTGCTCGAGTCGCCGATCAAGGGGTTCCTCGACGGCGCGCTGCTCATCTGCTTTCTCCTGGTCATCGGCGGCGCGTTCGCGATCTTCCAGGAGACGGGGGCCGTCGAGTTCGGTATCCGCCGCCTGACGCACGCGATCGGCCGGCGCCCGTACCTGAACGGCCTGCTGATCCCGGTGCTGATGGTGATCTTCTCGCTGGGCGGCGGGATCTTCGGGATGGCCGAAGAGACGATCCCGTTCGTCCTCATCTTCATCCCGCTCGCCCGCAGCCTCGGCTACGACTCGATCGTGGGGGCGGCGATCCCCTACCTCGGGTCGGCGGCCGGGTTCGCGGCGGCCTTCTTCAACCCGTTCACGGTCGGCATCTCGCAGAGCATCGCCGGCCTCCCGCTCTACTCGGGCCTCGGCTACCGGCTGGTCTCGTGGGTCATCGGCACGGCGGTCGTCACGGCCTACGTCGTGTGGTACGCGGCGCGCGTGAAGCGCAACCCCGAGCTGAGCCCGGTGCGCGACATCGACCTGGCGCGCGAGGCGGCCGCGCCGGCGGACGCCTCGCGCGACGCGTGGGACGCGCGGCACGTGGCCACGCTCGTGCTGTTCGTCGCCTCGATGGGGCTGCTCGTCGTTGGCGTGCTGAAGTGGAAGTGGTACATCGACCAGATCGCGCAGCTGTTCCTCGGGATGGGGATCGCGCTCGGCCTGGCCGGCGGCCTCGGGCCGAGCCGGATCGCCCGCACGTTCGTGGCGGGCGCCAAGGACATGGTGGGCGTCGTCTTCATCGTGGCGTGCGCGCGGGCGCTGCTGGTCATCGCCCAGGAGGCCAAGGTGCTCGACACGATGCTGGCCTTCGCCTCCTCGGGCGTCTCGCTGCTGCCGCGGGCGGTCATCGCGCAGGTCATGTTCCTCGTGCAGTGCGTGATCAACTTCTTCATCCACTCGGGCACGGCGCAGGCGGCGTTGACGATGCCGGTGATGTCGCCGCTGGCCGACCTGGTGGGCATCTCCCGCCAGACGGCCGTCTACGCGTACCAGCTCTGCGAGTTCATCAACCCGATCCTGCCGACCAGCGCGGTGACGATGGGCGTGCTCGGCGCGGGGAAGATCCCGTGGGACCGGTGGGCGCGCTGGTTCCTGCCGCTGATGCTCATCCTCGTCGTGCTGAGCTTCCTGCTGCTGATCCCGCCGGTCCTGCTGTTCAACTGGCAGTAGGGGGCTACAGGCTTCGGGCTACAGGCTACAGGCTACAGGCCGGGTCACGCGTGTCACGTCGTGACTGGCCCGCAGCCCGCAGCCCGTAGCCCGCAGCCCGAAGCCTGTACAATGCCTCCATGCCCACTCCGACACCTCGTCACGCCTTGCCCGGTCTGGCCGCGGTCGCGCTGGCGGCCGCGTTGTCCGCCGCGCCCGCCG
>JAJXZZ010000384.1 GCA_021779795.1 Acidobacteriota bacterium
GGCGCCGGCCGGCCCGCGCGCCCCCCGGAAGGCCGGCAGGCCCGCCGTGAACCGCCGACGCCTCGCCACCGTCTATTAGTAGGACCGTCACTGGAGCCACTCTGATGCCTGATACCGTTCGTCCCGTCGCTCTCGGCGTGCTGATCGCGGCACTCCTCGTTCCATGGTCCGCCTTCGGACAGGCGGACACCACCCAGGCCGGCGCGAAGGAGGCCGCGGTCCGGCGCCTGTCGGTCGACGACGCCGTGCGGCTCGCGCTCGAGCAGAACCTGTCGCTCCAGGTGCAGCGGCTCGACCCGCAGCTCCAGGACCTGGCCACGGCCCAGGTGCGGACCGCGTGGACGCCGACGATCAGCTCGACCCTCAGCAACCAGAGCTCGACCAACCCGGTCAGCAGCTTCCTGGCGGGCGCGTCGAGCCAGCTGGTCAACAAGAACTTCGGCCTGTCGGTGCAGGCCAACCAGCAGCTCGAGTGGGGCGGCGGCAACTACAACGTGACGTGGTCCAACTCGCGGGCCGAGAGCAACAGCGTGTTCAGCAGCCCGAACCCGGCGCTCGCCTCGAGCCTGAGCGCGACGTTCACGCAGCCGCTGCTCCGCAACTTCCGGATCGACGGCAACCGCCAGCAGCTGCTCATCAGCAAGAAGAACCGCGAGATGAGCGACGTGCAGCTCCGGCAGACCGTGCTCCAGACGATCCGCAGCGTGAAGAGCGCGTACTGGGATCTCGCCTACGCCGTGGACAACCTGAAGGTGCAGCAGCAGTCGCTCGACATCGCCCGCGAGTCGCTCCGCGACAACAAGGCGCGGGTGGCGGTCGGGACGATGGCCCCGATCGACATCATCGAGGCCGAGGCGGAGGTCGCGCGCAACGAGGAGTCGGTGATCGTCGCGCAGGCGGAGATCACGCGCGCCGAGGACGCCCTGCGGCAGCTGGTGTTCGACCCGAAATCCCCCGGCTTCTGGTCGATGACGTTCGATCTGACCGACACGCCCGTGTTCCGCGCGCAGGACGTGGACGTGGACGGCGCCGTCCGGACGGCGCTGGACCGGCGAACCGACATCGTGAACATGCGCAAGAGCCTCGAGGCGGACGACATCAACATCCGGTACTACAAGAACCAGACGCTCCCCGACCTGAACGTCCAGGCGGGCTACGGCATGACGGGCCAGGGCGGCACCTCCTACACGTTCAACGACTCCTTCCCGCCCGTGGTCACGTCGGTCCAGGAGAAGAGCTACCGGTCGGTGCTCTCGCAGATGTTCGGCAACGACTTCCACAACTGGTCGGTGGCCGTCACGGTGGGGTACCCGCTCGGGCGCAGCGCCGGCGAGGCGGCGCTGGCCAGGGCCAAGGTGGCCTACTCGCAGTCGGAGCTGCAGCTGCGGAGCCTGGAGCTGTCGGTGGCGACGCAGGTGCGCGAGGCCGCGCGGACGCTGAACACCAACCGCAAGCGGGTGGACGCCACGCGCGTCTCGCGCGAGCTGGCCGAGCGCAAGCTGGTGGCCGAGCAGAAGAAGTTCGAAGCGGGCATGTCCACCAACTTCCTGGTCATCCAGGCGCAGCGCGACCTGGCGACGGCGCGCAACGCCGAGCTGCAGGCCGTGCTCGACTACAACCGGTCGCTCGTGGACTTCGAAACGGTCCAGGAGGCGCCGATCTCGGGCGGCGGCGTCACGCTGGCCGCCTCGTCGGGCTCGTCGTCGGGCCAGTAGCCCCGCGGGGCGGCCGCGCTATACTTCGGCTGTGCCCAGGCTGACGGTCACCGTCATCGCGCGGGACGAATCCGGCCACATCGGCGCGGCGCTCGACTCGGTGTCCTGGGCCGACGAGATCGTCGTCGTGGACTCGGGGAGCACGGACGGCACGGCGGCGCTGGCGCGCGAGCGGACCGGCCGCGTGCTGGTGCGGGAGTGGGCGGGGTACTCGGCGCAGAAGAACTTCGCGGCCGCCCAGGCCTCGCACGACTGGATCCTGTCGCTCGACGCCGACGAACGGGTCACGCCCCGGCTCGCCGCCGAGATCCGGAGGCTGCTCGCGGGCGACCCGTCGGCCCGCGGCTACCGCATGCCGCGGGTCAGCTTCTACCTCGGGAAGTGGATCCGGACCACCGACTGGTATCCCGACCACCAGCTGCGCCTCTACGACCGGCGCGCCGGGGCGTGGGCGGGCGCGGTGCACGAGGGCGTGGAGATCGCGGGGCCGGTCGGCCGCCTCCGCGGCGAGATCCAGCACTTCCCCTACCGCGACATCGCGGAGCACCTCGAGACGATCGGCCGGTACTCGACGCTGGCGGCGCGGCAGATGCACGACCGCGGCCGCCGCGCGGGCCTCGCCGGCCTCGCGGCGCGGCCGCTCGGCGCCTTCCTGCGCAATTACGTGGCCAGGGGCGGCTGGCGCGACGGGCCCGAGGGGCTCGTGATCTCGGCGCTCAACAGCTACTATGTGTTCCTGAAGTTCGCCAAGCTGTGGGAACTCGATCGGAAGTAGACGGCAGGCGCGACGCCCCGTGCTCTCCCTCCACATCGACACCGCGGCGAGCTGGCGTGGAGGCCAGCAGCAGGTCCTGCTGACCGCGCGGGGGCTGACCGCCCGCGGGCACCGCGTCGTCGTCGTCGCGCACCCCGACGGCGAGCTCCGCCGGCGCCTGCCGGCCGACCTGGAGGCCGTGCCGCTCGCCCCGCGGAACGAGGTGGACCTGCCCGCGGCGTGGCGCCTGTCGCGCGTCATCCGGGACCTCGAGCCCGACATCGTCCACGCCCACGATCCGCACGGCGTGGCCGTGGCGGCCACGGCCCTGTCGATCGGCGCGCCCCCGCGGCGGCCGCCGCTGGTCGCCGCCCGCCGCGTGGACTTCCACCTCAAGGCCAACGCGTTCTCCCGCTGGAAGTACGGCCAGGTGAGCCGCTTCGTGACGGCGTCGGAAGCGATCCGGGCCATCCTGCTCGAGGACGGCATCGCGCCGGACCGGGTCGTGACCGTGCACGACGGGATCGACGTGGCGCGCGTCGCGGGGACCGAGGCGATGGACGTGCGGGCGGAGTACTGGTTCCCGCCGCACTCGCTCATCGTCGGCAACATCGCCGCGCTCGTGCCGCACAAGGGGCAGAAGTTCCTGATCGACGCCGCGGCGATCGTCGTGCGGGAGCTGCCGGAGGCGCGGTTCCTGGTGCTCGGCGAGGGGGAGCTGCACGACGCGCTCGAGCACCAGATCCGGCACCTCCACATCGGCCAGCATGTCGTGCTGGCCGGCTTCCGCGCCGACGCGCTGCGCGCGCTCAAGGGGCTCGACCTGTTCGTGATGAGCTCGGTGACCGAGGGGCTGGGGTCCTCGCTGCTCGACGCGATGGCCG
>JAJXZZ010000385.1 GCA_021779795.1 Acidobacteriota bacterium
CACGAGGTAGCAGACGCGCAGCGGCGGCGGCATCAGCGCCACCAGCCGCTCGGCGTACTCGAGGATCGACTCGTGCAGGTAGCGCGTGTTGGTGTTGAGCACGGCCATCTGCCGCGCCACCGCCTCGACGACGCGCGGATGGTCGTGGCCCACGTGCGGGACGTTGTTCACCGCGTCGAGATAGCGCCGGCCGTCGGTGTCGTAGAAATACTGGCGGTAACCGCGCGCCATCACGATCGGGCTGCGGTACGAGACGCTCAGGTTCGGCCCGAGATGCCGGGCGCGCCGCTCGAGCAGCGCCGCCGCGTCGATCCGCCGCGGGCGCACGTCCTCGTCGCGCAGGCCGAGGATTGGCGCCGGGCTCGGGCACAGGCTCAGCCAGATGTCGCGCTCGGACGGCGCGGCCACGCCGGGGAACTCCCCCGCGCGGCCGAGCATGTCGGCCACGACCTGGAAGTGCAGGTGGGGAGGCCAGCCGCCGTTGACGCTCGCGTCGCCCAGCCAGGCGATCCGCTCGCCGCGCGCGACGGCGCGCCCCGGCCGCATCCCCTCGAGCGAGGCGAGTGCCAGGTGCCCGTAGAGCGTGTAGAACCGCACGGCCCCGCCCTCGACGACGTGCTCGAGGATGACGGTCGGGCCGTAGTCGCCCGCCGCCGCGTTGTTCGCCACGCTGTGCACGGTGCCGTCGAGCGGCGCGAAGACAGGCGTCCCCGCGGGGCGAAACAGATCCACGCCGAGGTGCACGGTGCGGTTCTCGTCGCGCCAGTTCGACTCGTGCCGGAACAGGGGCGTGACGTAGACGAGCCGCGCCTCGTCGTATCGCCCGACGGCCACCTCGACGCCGGCGCGCGCCATCAGCCGATCGACGTGGGCCGAGAACGCCGCGGTGTCCTGTACGATCTCGGGCCGCGGGATGTCGAGGCTGCCGACGCCGAGATCGAGGACGGTCAGCGGCGTCTCGCTCAGCGCGCGCCCCATTACGGGGGCGAACGTGCCGCGGCGGGCCGACAGCCAGGCTTCGATCGCCGGCGAGGCCTCGCACGCCGGCAGGCCGCAGGCGTGCCGGAAGGCGCCGCGCGCGAAGGCGGGGGGGACCTGGTCGAGCCGCTCGATCAGCTCCCAGGCCTGCTCCTGGCTCACGAGCAGGTAGTCGTTGCCGGGCGCCGCCTCCGCCTGCCGCGCGGCCATGGTCACGCTGACGGCCAGTCGCGCGCGGACCAGCGCCAGCAGCACGCCGCGCTCGACCTCTTCGAGCGGCAGCACGGCATGGAAGCCGCGGACGACCGCGGCCGCCGCCGCGACGGGGTCGGCCTTGCCGAGCATCGCGTAGGTGCAGGCGACGGCCAGGTCGGCGACAACCGGCGACCAGATCATGTCGCCGAAATCGACGACGCCGACGGCCTCGGGCTCCTCGTCGCGCCCGGGCGAGACGACGACGTTGTAGTCGTTCCAGTCGTTGTGGACGACGCGCGCCCTGAGCGCGGCGGCGCGCGGCCCGACGTCGCGCCCAAACGCGTCGAGGACGCGCTCGACGAGGGCGCGGCGCTTCGGGTCCGCGAACCGGCCCAGCTCGGCGGCAATCCACGGCGTCCGGAGCAGGTCCCACGGGAACGTTCGCTTCATCGCGGCGTGCGTGAAGCCCTCGAAGGCGAGGTTGGCCTCGGCCACGCGCCGGCCGAGGCTCGCCAGCAGCGCCTCGGTGTGCGGGCGCACGTCGGCCAGCACCCGCCCGGGCACCCAGGTCAGCAGGCGGACGAAGTGCTCGCGCCCGTCGGCGCCGGTCACCTGGACGATCGCCGGTCCGCCCGTCGAGCGGCACACGCGGGGCACCGCGAGGCCGGGCGCCCGGCGCGCCAGGTGCTCGAGCGCCGCGTTCTGGAAGTCGAGTGCCTGGAGTTCTTCGGTGGCGTTCGCGATCTTGAGGACGAAACCGCGGCCGTCGGCGGCGGCGAGGCGGAAGTTCTGGTCGCGCTCGCTCGGCAGCGGCGAGGCCGTGGCCGACACGCCAAACTCCTGCCTCGCCAGCACTTCGGCCTCGGCGGAGGTGAATCGCGGAGCGTGCTGCACGACTACGTCCATAGCGGGGCAGCCATGTTACCATCCCCTCTCGGGTCGAGGCGAACGGGCCTCGGCAGCGGGCCTCGCAAACGGGCGAATGAACGAGCCGAAACGACTTCTCCTCACGGGCGGCGGCACGGCCGGCCACGTCAACCCGGCACTGGCGATCGGGCGCGCGCTCGCCGGCCCGGGGACGCGCCTGCTCTTTGTCGGCGTGCGCGGGCGGGCCGAGGGGGACGTGGTGCCGCGCGAGGGGATCCCGCTCCGGTTCGTGAGAGCCTCCGGGTACCCCGGCGCCCGCCCGTCGCCGGCGCTGGCCCGGTTCCTCGTCAACCTGGCGATCGGCACCTGCCAGGCCTGCCTCATCCTGCTGACGTTCCGGCCGACGGTGATCGTCGGCACGGGCGGCTTCGCGTCGGCGCCGGTGATGTTCGCCGCGGCGCTGCTGCGGCGCCTGCGCCTCAGCCGGGCGCGGATCTTCGTTCACGAGCAGAATGCCGAGCCGGGCAAGCTGAACCAGTTCGTCGGCCGACTGGCCGACCGCGTGTTCGTCACGTTCCCCGAAACGCTGCAGCGCTTCCCGGGCAACGGCGTGCTGGCGGGCTACCCGCTCCGGCGGCGCATCGCGGCGGTGGACCGCGGGCAGGCCCGCGCCTCGCTCGACTTCACGATCCCGCCGGGCCGCCAGGTGGTGTTCGTCTTCGGCGGGTCGCAGGGGGCGCGCACGCTCAACCGGGCGATGGTGGACGCGCTGCGGCACCTCGTGCCCTACAAGGACCGCCTGTTCGTCATCCACGGCACCGGGCTGTTCAAGAAGGGGACCTACGACGCGGCGCGCGACACGCAGGCGCGGCTCGAGGCGACGTACACCGAGGCGGAGCGGCGCGAGATCGAGTCGTTCTACGCGAGCCGGCCGTACTTCTACCAGATCGAGAACGTGTACGCGCTGGCCGACCTGGTGGTGGCGCGCGGCGGGGCGGGCAGCCTGTACGAGATCGCCTCGCTCGGCCTGCCGGCCATCGTGGTGCCGAAGTCGAACCTGCCCGGCGACCACCAGGTGATGAACGCGCGCGCGATGGCGCGCTGCGGCGGCGCGGCGGTGGTCTACGAGGACGTGGACCTGGTCAACGGCCAGGTGGTCGAAGAGGTGGACGGCCGCGTCCTGGCCGGGACGATCACGGCGCTGCTGGCCGACCCGGCCGCGCTGGCGGCGATGGCGCGCGCCAGCCGGGCGTTCGTCGCGGGCGACGCGCTCGCGGTGATCGAGCGGGCGATCAAGGGCGGGCCCGCC
>JAJXZZ010000386.1 GCA_021779795.1 Acidobacteriota bacterium
CAAGACGCTTGAAGGCGAGACGCGGGCGGGCCTCGGCGTCTGGATCATCCGAGGCGCGAAGGGCGAACTCTATCCCTGCGAGCCGGATATCTTCGCGGCTACCTCCGGCCCTACCTCGTGCAGACGGACTGGGCCCGCGGCCTCGATGACCAGGTCGAGCGCGAGCTCATCGAGCACCTGGGGAGGATCGGCGGATGACCCTCCCGTACCGCCGGCGCCGCGTGGACTCGCTCTGGTGCCGACGCCTGCTCCTGGCGCCGCTCCTCGTACTGGCCTTACCCGGCTATCTCCTGCTCGGCGGGATGTATGGCGTCTGCGGCGCCTGGTGGTGGGAACTGAAGCAGCTCTGGAGACGCCCATGACCTTCCTGATGATCAGCTGCCTCGTCCTCGTTGCGGCCGCGGCGGGCCACGCGGTCGGCCTGCGCGGGCAACCCCGGGACATGCTGCGCGGCGACGACGGGACGCTGTCCGCTAGCTCGCTGCGCGACCTGTGCGCGCACGGGGACATCATCCGCAGCGGGGACCGGTTCGCCCCGGAGGGCCATATCAGCTGGGGAGGCCACGCGTGAGCCACCCGACCGCGCCGATCGAGCTGCAGGCGTTCCTCGAGCTGCTCGACGAGCTCCTCGACAACGGCCGCTACGCCTGGGCCCACGACACCCTGGCGGGGATCCGGACGACCGTGACGGCCCGCCGGGAGGTCACCGCTGGCCAGCGCTTGGCGGTCGCGCGGATCGCCGCGGCCCGCCGGCGAGCGGACGACCACGACGGGTTGCCGTCACAGCGCCATGGCGGGTCCAGGCGCTACGAGGGCTGGGAGCCAGGGCGATGAGCACATCCCTCAAGCGATTGTCGAAATCTGACTGGATGGCCGAGGGCGGCCGCCTGTTCGGCGGGGACATGATGCGGTGGCGGTTCGTCTGTCCGATCTGCGGCCACGTCCAGACGCCCGAGGATTTGCGGCCCTTCGCCGGGCGGACTCCGAACGACGCCTACTTCAATTGCATCGGCCGTTTCACGGGAGGGCGCAGGGCCTTCGGCAAGAACCCCAAGGGCACGCCCGCCCAGCCGTGCGATTACACCTCGGGCGGCTTGTTCTGCCTGGCGCCGGTTCGCGTGATCGACGAGGAGGGCCGTGAACACCCCGTCTTCGAGTTCGACCACTCTGGCGAGGTGTGCCCGTCATGAGCACCAGCATTCAGTGGACCGACGCCGTCTGGAACCCCGTGACCGGCTGCACGAAGGTGAGCGCCGGCTGCGCGCACTGTTACGCGGAGACCTTCGCGCACCGGCAGATGGGGCCCTGGAAGGGACGAGCGTTCAGCGACGTCCGCTGCCACGAGGACCGGCTCGACCAGCCGCTCCACTGGCGTCGGCCGCGGCGCGTGTTCGTCAACTCGATGAGCGACCTGTTCCACGAGACCGTGCCCGACGCGTTCATTGATTGGGTGTTCGCGGTGATGGCCCTCTGCCCACAGCACACCTTCCAGGTGCTGACCAAGCGGCCACAGCGGATGCGGGACTACTTCAGCAACATCGTGCAGATAGCCCAAGGAGCCATCACCCACGAGCGGGTGCAACGGTTGATCGAGGGGATGGTGCTCGACGAGGCGAGCCCGCTCACCAAGTTCGCGCGGATGCAGATCCGCCAGCGCGTCGTGAATTGGAACGCCGTCTGCGCATGGCCGCTTCCGAACGTCTGGCTCGGCGTGAGCTGTGAGGACCAGAACTCCCTCGAGGCGCGATGGCCTCCATTGGCTGAGCTCGCCGCCCATGGCTGGAAGACGTTCTGCTCGGCCGAACCGCTGCTCGGCCGGCTCGACCTCACCTCCATCGAAAGCACCCAGAACATGGGGATGTTCTTCGATGCGCTCAGAGACGGCGGCGGGGCCCTCTCATGGGTCATCGTCGGCGGAGAGAGCGGGCTCCAGGCGAGGCCCTGCGACGTCGCGTGGATCCGGTCGATCGTCGAACAGTGCCGCTCCGCGGGCGTGCCGGTGTTCGTGAAGCAGCTCGGCGCGCGGCCAGTCGAGCAGCGGGCACCATTGGCGCCAGGGTGCGGCACGCAGTTCGCTGTCTCAGTGCGCAACCGCAAGGGCGGCGACCCCGACGAATGGCCAGAGGCCCTCCGCGTCCGCGAGTCCCCGGAGATCGGGCGATGACTGAACAGGACCTCTTCGCCCTTCTCCGGAAGCGTTACGACCCCCGCGAGTGGGTGCTCCTGCCCCAGGTGCGTGACGCTACAGGATGGGCAGGCGCCGGCCGGACGGCCGACGCGATCGCCATGAACACCTGGCCGTCACGCGGCCTCGAGGTTCACGGCATCGAGATCAAGACCTACCGCAGCGACTGGCAGCGCGAGCTGAAGAAGCCCCAGAAGGCGGAGGCGATCTTCAAGTTCTGCGACCGCTGGTGGATCGCCGTGCCCGATCACGAGGGCGTGACGGTCGAGTGCGGCCGCCGCCAGCATCCGATGATCGCGGTGGCCACCCCTGATGAGCTGCCGCCTACCTGGGGCCTCCTCTACGTCAGCGACAAACGGATTCGTGTCGGACGGGAGGCGCCGAAACTCGAGCCGGTGCCCCTGACGCGGACCTTCGTGGCCAGCGTCCTTCGCGGCTCGATGCGGGAAACCCCGGAGGCCCAACTCGAGGCGGCGAAGCTCGCCGGTGTCAAGGAAGGCCACGACTACGGCTACAAGCTCGGGCTCAGGGAGGGCGCCGATCGGGCCTCGGCCCGAATGGACTGGGACTGGCGCGCGAACGCCCTGAAATACATCGAAGAGTCCGTCAAGCGAACCCTCAATGACGTGGGTCGGCACCGGAAGGAGCTCGACGAGAAGCTCGCGGCTCTGGGCGAAGAACCGGCCGCCCCGCTCGCCGCCGCTGTTGCGGAGAACGACGAATGACGCCGAAGCGCATCCAGCGCCGACGGACGGCAGGCTGGCGGATGCCGGAGGGCGCGGTCTACGTCGGGAGGCCGACCCGCTGGGGGAACCCCTTCCGGGTGGGCTGCCACTACAAGCGAGACGTCGACGGTGGGATTTCGCGTCTCGGCGCTCGCTTCATCTACTTGGAGGCCTTCGAAGGTTACCAGGACGAGACCTACACGACGATTCGCACCGCCGTCGAGGCGATCGACTGGTTCCGCTGGTACTGGACGACGATGACCGAGCAGGAACTCGCGACGATGCGTGAGGCCCTCCGCGGCCGAGACCTGGCCTGCTGGTGTCCGCTCGATCAGCCCTGCCACGCGGACGTACTGCTCGAACTCGCGAACGCGGAGCCGCCCTCCGGCGAGGAGGCCACGCGGTGATCGGCGCGCGCGTCGATCCG
>JAJXZZ010000387.1 GCA_021779795.1 Acidobacteriota bacterium
CGCGGCGGTCGGCCTGCTCGACGAGACCGACCGGATCTTCGCCGCCTGGCCGCACGAGGCCGGGGGCGCGGCGGACGCGGAGATCGAGGCGCTCATCGCCGCGCGCACGCAGGCCAAGGCGGCGCGCAACTTCGCCGAGGCCGATCGGATCAGGGACGAACTCAAGGCGATGGGGATCGTGCTCGAGGACCGGAAGGACGGGACGGTCAGGTGGAAGAGGGCAGACTAGTGGTCAGTGGCTGGTGGCCAGTGGCCAGTGTGTCACGCGTGATCGACTGACTACTAATCACTGACCACTAGCCGCTACACCGGTCTATCGCCGTATCTTGAGTTCCCCCATCTTCCTGCTCAGCGTGTTCCGGTGGATGCGCAGTTCCTTCGCGGCGGCCGACAGGTTGCCGCCATGGCGCTCCATCATCCGCACGATGAACGCGCGCTCGAAGGCGTCCACCGCGTCTTCGAAGACGATGCCGCGATCGACCATCTCGGCGACGAGGCGTTCGAGGCCTTCCCGCACGTCAGCCCCGCTCGTCCACGCCGTGGCCGGCCAGCCGGCGGAGCGCCTCGACGTACTTCTCCCGGGTCCGCGCGATCACGTCGTCGGGCAGCGAGGGCACCGGCGGCTGCTTGTTCCACTTGATCTGCTCGAGGTAGTCGCGCACGTACTGCTTGTCGAAACTCGGCTGGCTGCCGCCCGGCGTGTACTGCGCCGCGGGCCAGAAGCGCGAGGAGTCGGGCGTCAGGACCTCGTCGATGAGCAGGACCTGCTGGCGCCCGCCCTCCTCGACCAGGCCGAACTCGAACTTGGTGTCGGCCACGATGATGCCACGCGTCTCGGCGTGCGCGGCGCCGCGGGCGTAGACGGCCAGCGAGAGGCGCTTGAGCGTCGCGATGAGCTCGCCGCCCACCAGCCGGCCGGCCTCCTCCTCGCTGATGTTGACGTCGTGCCCGCTCTCGGCCTTGGTCGACGGCGTGAAGATCGGCTCGGGCAGCCGGTCCGCCTCGCGCAGGCCCGCCGGCAGGGCGAGGCCGCACACGGTGCCCGTCTTCCGGTACTCCGCCCACCCGGAGCCGACCAGGTAGCCGCGGACCACGCATTCGATCGGCACGGGCATCGTGCGCCGGACCAGCATCGAGCGGCCGCGCAGCACGTCGGCATGCGCGCGCAGGGCCGCGGGGAAGTCGGCCGGATCGAGCGAGCGCACGTGGTTCGACACCACGTCGCGCGTCTGATCGAACCAGAAGGCCGACAACTGCGTGAGCACCTTGCCCTTGTCGGGAATGCCCGAGCCGAGGACGTAGTCGAACGCCGAGATGCGGTCGGTCGCCACGATCAGCAGGTCGTCGCCGGCGTCGAAGATGTCGCGGACCTTGCCGCTCCGCGTGGGCGGAAGGCCGGGAAACGCCGTGGCGAGCAGGGGTGGATGAAGTGTCATGCGAGGGACCTCAACCAAGTTCGAGTGGACGCGCCGAACGGGAACGACGAACCGCGGGGCAGCCATATTACCGGGCCCGAGGGGGGGCTCGCAAGGGCACGCGCGGGGGCGCGGCCACGGCGTCCCGCGCAGTCAGGCAATAAGTGGCGCCGCGCCATAGACTTGGGCCGGATCTTATAGTAGAGTGCCAACCCCGAGATGCGTGCCTGCCTGCGGGCCATCCTCGTCGTGGCGCTCGCGGGCGCCCTGCTGGCCTGGTTCGTCCACGGCGTGGACATGGCCGCGGTGCGCGCCGAGCTGGCGCGCGGGCGCGTGGACCTGCTGCTGCTCGCGGTGGGCATGACGCTGGTCACCTACGCGGTGCGGACCCTGCGGTGGCAGTACTTGCTGGCGGGCCTGGGCCCGACGCGGTTCAGCCACGCGTTCCGCGCCACGGTGATCGGGTTTGCCGCCAATTTCCTGCTGCCGGCGCGCGCCGGCGAGTTCATTCGTCCCTACGTCCTGTCGCGGCACGAGGCGATTGCCGCGTCGTCCGCGTTCGCGACCGTCGTGCTCGAGCGGGTGTTCGACATGGCGGCGGTGCTCGTGCTGTTCGCCGGGTTCGCGCTGACCGCCGGCCCGGCGCTGGGCCGATCGGACCCGGTCCTGTTCCGCGCCGTCCAGGCCGGCGGCGTGACGGCGGCCGTCGCGACGCTGGCCCTGCTGCTGGCCTTCTTCCTGCTGGCCGGCCGGCCCGGGACGGTCCGGCGGATGTCGGCGGCCGTCGAGCGGCGGCTCCCCGCGCGGCTGGCGGCCGCGGTGGAGGGGCTGGCCGAGCGCTTCGTGCTGGGGCTGGGCGCCGTCAGGCGCCCGAGGCAGTGGCTGATCGTGCTCGCGCTGTCGTTTCCGCTCTGGCTGTCGATCGCGTGCGGCATCTGGCTGGTGTCGCGCGCGTACGGCGTGGACATGAGCTACGTCGGATCGTTCCTCGTGATGACGCTGCTCGTCGTCGGGGTCGCGGTGCCGACGCCGGGGGCGATCGGCGGGTTCCACGAGTTCTACCGGATCGCGGTCACGTCGTTCTTCGGGGCCTCGGCCGAGAAGGCCGTCGGCGCCGGGATCGTGCTGCACGCGATCTCGTTCGTGCCGGTGACGCTGCTCGGGATCGCGTTCATGGTCGGGGAAGGGCTGACGCTCGGCAGCATGCGGCGCCTGGCCGGAAAGGCGGGCGCGGCGGAGGAGGAGAGCCGGTGAAGTGTCCCTACTGCAGCCACCTGGGCGACAAGGTGGTCGATTCGCGCGAGAGCAAGGAAGGCGAGGTCATCCGGCGCCGGCGCGAGTGCCTCGACTGCGGCCGGCGGTTCACCAGCTACGAGCGGATCGACGAGATCCCCTACATGGTGGTGAAGAAGGACGGCAGCCGCGAGCGCTTCGAGCGCCAGAAGCTGATCGCCGGGATGCTGAAGGCCTGCGAGAAGCGGCCGGTGAGCGTCTCGGCGCTCGAGAAGGTGGCCGACCGCGTCGAGGCGACGCTCCAGGACCGGCCCGAGAAGGAGATCTCGACCGTCGAGGTGGGCCAGTTCGTGATGCAGGCGCTCAAGGAGCTCGACGAGGTGGCCTACGTGCGCTTCGCGTCGGTGTACCGCAACTTCCGGGACGTCGGGGAATTCCGCAAGCAGCTCGAGGAGCTGCTGGACGCGGGCGAGTAGCCTCGCCACAGCCACGCGGCAGCGTTTGACTGCACCCCGGGTTTGCTCGATAATCCGGGGGACCAACGCGCGACCGGCTGCGCCCGACCGAGGCCGCCCAGACCCGACTCCTGGCCGTGACCCATGAAGTGTCCGAAGTGCAACTACATCGCCTTTGACTCCGCGACCCGCTGCCGGAACTGCGGGTTCGAGTTCTCG
>JAJXZZ010000388.1 GCA_021779795.1 Acidobacteriota bacterium
AAGCCGGCCGGCCAGGCCGGCGCGGGCGCCGCCACCGCGGCCGACCGCCAGCCGGCCGCCTCGCCGAAGGCGGGCGCGTATTACCAGTTCATGCTCGGCCGCGAGCTGGAGTCCGAGGGGGATGTCGCCGGGGCGATCAAGGCCTACCGGGAGGCGTCGCGCCTCGACCCGAAGTCGGCCGAGGTGGTGGCCGAACTGGCCGGCCTCTTTGCGAGAGAGAACCGGGCCCGCGAGGCGATCGACACCGCGCAGGCCGCGTTGAGGATCGACCCGGCCAACGTGAGCGCGCACCGCGTGCTCGGCATCATCTACGCCGGCATGGCCCGCGTGGACGAGGGGACGGGGCCGTTCGACGCCCAGTCCCGGGCCGCGGCGGCTACCGCAGCCGAGCACCTCGAGGCGGCGCGAAAGGCCAGCCCGCTGCCGAGCGCGGGGCTCGACATGATGCTGGCGCGCATCTACATCCGCAGCGACGAGCGCGACAAGGCGATCGTCCTGCTCGGGCAGATGGTCGTGGACGAGGCCGGCAACCCCGCGCCGGTGAACCTGCTGCTGCAGCTGTACGAGCAGGCGGGCCGCCAGGCCGACGCCATTCGCCTGCTCGAGTCGGCGGCCGGGGACCAGCCGTCGTTCTACGCGGCGCTCGGCCAGCTCTACGCGAAGGAGCGGCGCTGGCGCGACGCGGCGCGCGCCTACGAGCAGTCGCTGTCGAAGAACGGCTTGAAGCCCGACGTGCGGACCGACCTGGCGCTGGCCGATCTCTCGACGGGCGACCCCGCCCTGAACGGCCGCGCGCTCGAACTCCTGCAGCAGGTGCGCCGCGACAGCCCGGCCGACACGCGGGTCCTCTACCTGCTGTCGCAGGCCCAGCGGGCGGCGGGGAAGCTGGACGACGCGGAGAAGACGGCGCGCGACCTGATGACAATCGCGCCCGGCTCGCTGACCGGGCCCTACGCGCTGGCGCTGGTGTTCGAGCAGCGGCAGCTGTACCGGCGCGTGATCGACACGCTGGCGCCGATTGTCGACCAGCGGCTGGCCGGCGGGGCGCCGGCCGGCCCCGACCTGGGGCCGCTGCTGCTGCGTCTCGGCGCCGCGTACCTCCAGGTAGGGGAGGCCGACCACGCCGCGACGGCCTTCGAGCGCGCGCGCGCGGCCTACCCGCAGAACCCGTCCATCGATCTCTACGTTCTCCAGGCGCGGATCCTCGGCCGGCACACGGCCGAGGCCGTCGCGCTCGCCGACACGCTGCGCGCGAGCCGGCCGGACGACCAGCAGGTGCTGCGCCTCGCCGCCGACGCCTACCGGCAGGCGGGCCGGGTGGACGAGGGCGAGGCGCTGCTGACCGGGGCCCTCGCACGCCGACCCGGCGACCTGTCCGCCTACTTCGCGCTGGCCGGCTACGACGCCCAGGCCGGGCGCTACGCTGCCGCCCTGCGCGTGCTGGACCAGGCGGACGCGAAGTTCCCGTCCAACGTCGAGGTCCTCTTCCGGATCGGATCGGTGCTCGAGCAGCAGAAGCGCTTCGCGGACGCCGAGCGGAAGTTCCGCGAGGCGCTCGCGACGGACCCGCTGCACGCCCCCACGCTGAACTACCTTGGGTACATGCTGGCCAACCGGGGCGAGCGCCTCGACGAATCGATCGGCTACATCAGGAAGGCGCTCGAGATCGATCCCAACAACGGCGCCTATCTCGACAGCCTCGGCTGGGCCTACTTCCGCCAGAACCGGTTCGACCTGGCGGAGCAGAACCTGCAGAAGGCGGCGGAGCGGCTCCCGCGCGACTCGGCGATCCAGGACCACCTGGGCGACGTGCTGTTCAAGCTGGGGCGGTACCAGGACGCGGCGACCGCCTGGCAGCGGGCGCTCGACGGCAATCGCGAGCAGGTCGACACGGCCGGCATCGAGAAGAAGCTCCGGACGGCCAGGGACAAGGCGCGGAAGCCCTGATGCCTCGACGCGTGGTTCTCGCGGCGCTGCTCCTGCTCGGCGCGACCGCCTGCGCCCCGGCGCGGCTTCGCCTGCCGACCGGCGAGGGGAGTCCGTTCCCCGAGTACGCGCAGGCCTGGCGGCAGGCGACCGGCGGCTGCCGCGACGTTCGCTCGCTGACGGCCGAACTGTCCATCTCGGGCCGCGCCGGGCGCCAGAAGCTGCGCGGACACGTACTGGCCGGCCTGGCGTCCCCTGATCGCCTCCGCCTGGAGGCGGCCGCGCCATTCGGCCCGCCCGTGTTCATTCTCGTGGCCGACGGGGATCGCTCCACGCTCCTCCTGCCCCGCGACAACCGCGTGCTGAGAGGGGAGCGCCCGGCAGCGATCCTCGACGCCCTCATCGGCCTCTCGCTCGGCCCGTCCGACCTGCTCGCGATCCTCTCGGGATGCGTCGTGCCTGGCGGCGAGGCCGCGGGCGGCCGGGCCTACCCGCCGGACTGGGCCCGCATCGACCTGGCCGGCGGCGCGACGGCCTACATCCAGCGCGCCGGCGGATCGGGCTGGCAGGTCCGGGCCGGCCAGCGGTCCGGGCTCGGCGTGGACTACGAGCCGGGCGGGAACGGGCTGCCCGCCTCGGTCCGCCTGGTGACCGAGGGCTCGGCCGGCGCCGGCACCGACGTGCGCATCGCGTTGTCGCAGGTGGCCGTCGGCCAGGCGCTCGGCCCCGACGTGTTCGCGGTGCGCGTGCCGGCCGATGCCGTGCCCATCACGCTCGCCGAGCTGCGGCAGGCCGGGCCGGTCGGAGAGAAGTGATGGAGCTGCGGGCGCACGCCAAGATCAACCTGAGCCTGGCCGTGCTCGGCACCCGCCCGGACGGCTATCACGAATTGCGGACCGTCTTCCAGTCGCTGGCGCTCCACGACACGCTCGAGTTCGAGCCGGGGGACGGGCGGCTGTCGATCGCCTGCTCGTCGCCGCGCGTGCCGCTCGACGAGCGCAACCTGGCCTGGAAGGCCGCCCGGCTGGTGTGGGAGGCTGCCGGGCGCGCGGGCCTGCCGTCGGGCCGCCTCCGCATCGCCAAGCGGGTCCCCGTGCAGGGGGGCCTCGGGGGCGGCAGTGCCGACGGCGCGGCCGCGCTGGTCGGGTGGAACCGGCTGTGGGACGCCGGCCTCGCGCCGGACCGTCTCCGCCAGCTCGCCCGCGGGCTCGGCGCCGACGTGCCGTTCTTCCTCTCGGCCGGGACGGCGCTGGGCCTCGACCGCGGCGACGACATCCGGCCGCTGGCCGACGCGCCGCCGCGGTGGGTGGTGCTGGTGATGCCCGGCTTCGGCGTCTCGACGCCGCAGGCGTTCCGGTGGTGGGACGAGGACGAGAGCGCGCGGGCCGGCGCGCG
>JAJXZZ010000389.1 GCA_021779795.1 Acidobacteriota bacterium
GCGGCCTCCATCGCCCAGCACCCCATCGAGCTGCTGCGACGACTGCGCTTTCGCGTCACGCTCAACACCGACAACCGACTGATGAGCGGGATCACCCTCTCGAGTGAGTTCGCGGCCTGCGCGGACGCCTTCGGGTGGACCCTCGAGGACATGGAGTGGCTCACCCTTAACGCCGCGAAGAGCACCTTCTACCCCTTCGACCAGCGACTGGCCCTCATCAATTCGGTCATCAAGCCCGGCTACGCGGCGCTGCGGGGGACCCCGGCGCGCTGATCGGCGCCGCGCGGCGCGTCAGGCGAGGTCCACGACCAGTCGACCCCGCACGGTGCCCTCGAGCAGCGCGGCGAACGCCCGCGGCAGTTCGTCAAAGCCGATGGTTCTCGCAACGCGCTCCAGGTGAGCGGGTCGCAGGTCCGTGGCCATCCGAGTCCACAGCCGGTGGCGCAGCGTGTCGTCGAAGTAGCCGGTGTTGATCCCGAGTAGGTTCACGGCGCGCAAGATGAAGGGCAATACGGACGTGGGCAGATCGAGGCCACCGGCGTTGCCGAAGGCCGCGACACTCCCCCCGCGCATGGTCGTGCGGATCAGCCAGGCCAGCGTTTCGCCACCGACCGAGTCGACGGCCCCGGCCCAACGAGCGCTCGCCAGCGGCTTCGGCGACGATTCGAACGTGGGCACCCGCTCGACGGCGTCAGCGCCGATGGAACGCAGATACGCATCGGCGTCGCGTTGCCTCGTGAGGGCAACGGTCTCGTAGCCGAGCCGGGCGAGCATGCCGATCGCGAGGCCGCCCACCCCGCCGGTCGCCCCGGTCACCGCCACGGGCCCCTGGCCCGGTGCGACGCCGTTGGCCTCGAGTCGGTGAAGGGCGAGCGCCGCGGTCAGACCCCCCGTACCCAGCGCCATCGACTCCCACGGACTCAGTCCCTCGGGCAGCCGCACGGCCCACTCGGCCGGCACGCGCACCCACTGCGCGTAGCCGCCGTCGTGGTCCTCGCTGAGCCCGAACCCGGTGACGACGACCTGCTCGCCCGGTTGGAATCGTGGGTCGGTCGACTCGACCACGCTGCCGACCACGTCGATACCGCCGACGAGCGGGAACCGGCGCACCACCTGCGCCCGACCCGTCGCCGCCAGGGCGTCTTTGTAGTTGACGCTGGAGTGCGAGGCGCGCAGGAGCAGCTCACCCGAGCCGATCGCGCCGACGGGAACCTCGCCAAACTCACCGTGTCCGAGTTCGGCGTCGGCGACGATTCGAAACACCCGACTCACCGGCGTGGCGCCCGCCCCGGCACTCATCCGCGGAAGGCGCTGTGACCGGTCACGGCCTGGCCGATGATCAGCTGGTGCACCTCGGACGTTCCCTCGTAGGTCAGCACCGACTCGAGGTTGTTCACGTGACGCATGATCGGGTACTCGAGCGTCACGCCGTTGGCGCCGAGCAGCGTCCGGCATTGGCGCGCGATCGCGATCGACTCACGCACGTTGTTGAGCTTGCCCAGGCTCACCTGTTCCGGTCGCAGCCGTCCGGCGTCCTTGAGTCTGCCGAGGTGCTGGGCCAGCAGCATCCCGTTACCGAGCGCCACCGTCATGTCGGCCAGCTTGAGCTGGGTCGTCTGGTACGCGGCCAGTGGCTTGTCGAAGATGAGCCGGTCCTGGGAGTAGGCGATCGCCGTCTCGAGACAGTCTCGCGCCGCGCCGAGCGCCCCGAAGAGAATGCCGAATCGCGCCTCGTTGAGACACGACAGCGGCCCCTTGAGCCCACGCGCGTGGGGCAGCACGGCCGACGCTGGCAGGCGAACCCCGTCTAGCACGAGCTCGGAGGTCACCGATGCGCGCAGCGACATCTTGCTTTCAATCGCCGGCGCCGAGAACCCGGGGGTGGTCGTCGGCACGACGAAACCGCGTATGGCGTCGTCGGTCTGCGCCCACACGACGGCGACGTCGGCGATCGAGCCGTTGGTGATCCACATCTTGGTGCCGTCGAGGACCCAGTCCGAACCATCGCGGCGGGCTCGGGTGCGCATGCCGGCGGGATTCGAGCCGAAGTCCGGCTCGGTGAGACCGAAGCAGCCGATGGCCTCACCGGTCGCCATTCGAGGCAACCACTCGTCCTTCTGCTCTTCTGAGCCATGTTTCCAGATCGCGAACATCGCGAGCGATCCCTGCACCGACACGAGCGATCGGATGCCCGAGTCGGCGGCCTCGAGCTCAACGCAGGCCATTCCGTACGCGGTGGCGGTGGTGCCAGCGCAGCCGTAGCCCTGCAGGTGCATGCCGAGCAGGCCGATCGCGCCGAGCTCCTTGGCGAGTTCGCGCGCGGGCACCGACCCGGACTCGTACCACGCCGCGACGTTGGGTCGCACGACGTCGTCCATCAACGCGCGCACCGCGTCACGTATGGCGCGGTCGTCCTCGGTGATGTTCCCGTCGACGTCGTACAGCTCGAGCGGTCCTTGTGCGGCCGTGGTCACCATGGTGTGGGTCCTTTCAGAGAAAGGCGCTGACGCCGGTCTCGGCGCGCCCTATGAGTAGCTTTTGGATCTGGGAGGTGCCTTCGTACAGGGTCATGACGCGAGCGTCACGCATGTACTTCTGAACCGGATATTCGTCGACGTAGCCGTACCCGCCGAAGACCTGGATGGCGAGGTTCGCCACCCTGACCGCGGCCTCGGACGCGAAGTACTTGGCCTTGGAAGCCGCCACGCCGAACGGCTCTCCGCGTTCGATGAGGTCGGCCGCGCGCCACACGAGCAGGCGAGCCGCGTCCGCGGCGACCGACATCTCGGCGATCATGTCCTGGATCATCTGGAACGACGCCAGCGGCCGATTGAACTGCTGGCGCTCGTTGGAGTAGGCCACGGTCGCCTCGAGGCAGCCCTGGATGATGCCGACACACCCGGCACCGACTGACATCCGGCCCTTGTCGAGCGAGTGCATGGCGATCGTGAAACCTTGTCCCTCGTCGCCGAGCATCGCCGAGGCGGGAACCCGCACGCCGGTGAGGAAGATCTCCGACGTGGCCTGTCCGCGCAGTCCGAGCTTGCCGTGAATCTCACGGCGCTCGAACCCCTCGGTGTCGGTGGGCACGAGGAAGGCCGAGACGCCCTTGGCCCCCGGCCCGCCGGTGCGCGCGAAGAGCAGACAGACGTCGGCCCAGGTGCCGTTGGTAATGAAGATCTTCTGGCCGTCGATGACGTAGTCGTCGTCGTCGCGCACGGCTCGCGTCTTGAGATTCCCGGCGTCTGACCCGTTGTCCGGTTCGGTGAGCCCGAAGCAGCCCAGCGCCTCACCCGTGGCGATCTTGCGCAGCCAGCCCTG
>JAJXZZ010000390.1 GCA_021779795.1 Acidobacteriota bacterium
GAAGAGCACGATCCTGCTGAACCTCGACTCCGAGGACGAGGGCGAGCTGTACGTCGGCTGCTCGGGCGGCCGCGACACCAAGGGCGAGTGGGCCGCGTCGTGGAACGACGCGCCCGCCGGCGGCGCCGGCCTGCTGGTCACGGTCAAGGGGCTCAAGGGCGGCCACTCCGGCCTCGAGATTCACACCGGCCGCGGCAACGCGCTGAAGATCCTCGCGCGCGTGCTGCTCGCGCTGGCCCCGGCCGGCGCGCGCCTCGCCCGGATCCAGGGCGGCAACAAGCGGAACGCCATCCCCCGCGAGGCCGAGGCGGCCATCTGGCTGCCGAAGGGCAAGGCCGCCGAGGCGGCGGACCTCGTCGCGAAGATGAACGGCGTCATCAAGGCCGAGTTCGCCACGGTCGAGCCCGCCCTGGAGATCTCGTGCCAGCCGCAGCGCGGCATCAGGAAGGTGTTCGCGCGCGGGCTGCAGAAGAAGGTGCTGCTCGCGCTGGCCGGCCTGCCGCACGGCGTGCTGAAGATGAGCCCCGACATCGAGGGCCTGGTCGAGACCTCCACCAACCTGGCCATCATCGAGACCGGGAAGTCGGCGGTCGCGATCTACACCAGCCAGCGCAGTTCGGTCGCCTCCGAGATCGAGGAGGCCGCGCAGATGGTGCGGTCGGTCTTCGAACTGGCCGGCGCGAAGGCGAGCGGGTCGGATGGCTACCCGGGCTGGAAGCCCGACATGGCGTCGCCGATCCTGAAGCTCTCCCGTGAGACCTACCAGTCGCTCTTCGGGAAGGATCCCGAGGTCAAGGCCGTCCACGCGGGGCTGGAGTGCGGCATCATCGGCGAAAAGTACCCCGGCATGGACATGGTGTCGTTCGGGCCGACGATGCGCGAGGTGCACTCGCCCAACGAGCACCTCTACATCGACACGGTCGAACGGTTCTACACGTTCCTGCTGGGCATCCTCGCGCGCGTCAAGTAGGCGCGCCCGACGCGCCGGCCCGCCTCGCGCGGGCCGGCGCCTCCTTCGTGCTACACTTTTCGCCCATTACCCGATTCACAGGAGCGGTTGGTGCGAAGAGCCTCGGTCCAGTGGGCCATTGCCGTACTTCTCACGCTCGCGTCCGCGGTCTGGCAGCGATGGTCGGGCCCGACCTACCCCGCGATGGGCACGGCGCTCGTCGGCGGGCAGGCCATCGCGTTCAAGCTTCCACGGTCGAACTCGATCGCGACGCGGCAACTGGTGCGCGTCGCGGTGGCCGACCCGGCGGTCGCGGGCGCCGTCGAGTGGCGGCACTACCCGACGAACGAGACCTGGCGCGCGGTGCCGATGACGCGCCGCGGGGACGCGCTCGAAGCCGAGATCCCGCCGGCGCCCGAACCGCTGATGCCGATGGCCGGCAAGCTCGAGTACCGCGTCCGGCTGACGTCGGGCGCCGCGCGGGCGACGTTTCCCACCCCGCCGGCCGTGACCCGCTTCAAGGGGGACGTGCCGGCCTGGGTCCTCGTGCCGCACGTGGCCGCGATGTTCTTCGGGATGCTGTTCTCGGCGCGGTCGGCCGTCGCCGCGATCCTCGGCGGCAGCACGCGGCTCTGGGGATTCCTGGCGGTGGCGCTGCTGCTCGTCGGCGGGTTCGTGCTCGGCCCGATCGTCCAGAAGCTCGCGTTCGGCGCGTTCTGGACCGGCGTCCCCTGGGGGTACGACCTCACCGACAACAAGACGCTCATCGCCGGCGCCGCCTGGATCCTCGCGGCGGCGCGCATGCGCGGCGGGCGGCAGGCGCGCCTGGCCGTCGTCGCGGCCACCGTCGTCACCCTCGGCGTGTTCGCCATCCCGCACAGCGTCTGGGGATCGGAGGCAAAGTGGTAGAGCCCTCTGGCAGCCGGCTCGCCCCAGAGCCCTGGCCTGAGCCCTGAGCCTTGAGCCCTTCAGAAGCCCGGGGCGATCGTGAGCTGGAAGACGGCCCCGCGCCCCGGCCGCTGGAACGGCTTCGACACGTCGAACTCGAGGACGAGCAGGTCGAACATCCGCACCCTCAGGGCCACGCCCGCGCTCGAGACCGCCCGGCGCCGACCGCCGAACATCGCCGGCCTCTCGCCCGAGTACCACGCCACGCCCGCGTCGGCGAAGACGGCGATCTCCATCGGCACCGGGCCGTACATCCCGGGCCTGACGCCAAGCGGGCGCAGCAGCGGGAAGCGCCACTCCAGGTTCCCGACGAGGAGGCGGCTGCCGAGCAGCCGGTCCAACTCGGCGCAGGAGCCGTCCGGCGTCGGCGTGCACTCGCTCTCCCCGAACGAGTTGATGTCGTACCCGCGCACCAGCGTCGGGTTGCCGACGTAGAGGGGGACGAGGCGCGGGTCCTCGGCGCCCGGCCCGTAGCGCCCGAAGTGGAGCACCCGGCCCGCCAGCGTGTAGAACGGAACCGGCATCACGTAGCGCCGGTAGTCGGCGAGCACGTTGGCCATCTTCAGCGTGCCCACCGTGGGCGACACCTGGAGCCGGAAGCCCTGCCCCGAGACCGGGCTCGTCGCCCCGTACAAGACGGTGTCGTGCACGAACGCCGCGCTGAAGCGCCCCAGCGTCAGCGGTTCCGGCGCCGGCAGCCTCTTCCAGTCGTCGGTCAGCACCATCCCGCTGCCCAGGTCGAACGTCATCGTCTCGACGCGCTGGTCGAACGTGATGTTCGAGACGCCGCCGCTCAGCTCGAGCCGCTCGGCGGCATCGAACGGGTACAGCGCGAGGCCCGAGACCGAGCGCTCCACCTGGCGGTAGATGGTCAGCTCCTCGACGCCGACCGGCCGGCCGCCGCTCTCGGCCACGCCGATCGCGAGGCTGCCGGCCAGGTAGGGCCACTGGCCGGCCGCGAGGCCGTAGTTCCACCGGTGCTTGCGGTTGGTGAAGGTGACCTGCCCGCCGAGGCTGCGGCTGAAATCGTCCCACCCGTGGATGTAGCTGCCGTTGACCTCGAAGGCGGCGCCGAGGCCGTAGTCGCCGAGCAGGTCGCTCCAGAGGAAGGCCGCGCCCCCGCCGGCGAAGGCGCCCGTGCCGCCGACGCCGGCCGTGACATACGGCTGCGCGATCGCGTCGATCGTCAGGCGCGGCGTGTACGGGTGCGTCGTCGCCCCCCGCGCGCCGGCGAGCCCGATCTCTTCGTTGCGCCGCAGCCCGTCGATGACGCCGTCCTCGCGCTTGTCGGGCGGCAGGCGCGCGGGGTCGGGCGACAGCCGCGCCTCCGGGTCGCGCCCCTCGAGCGCCTGCGGGTCGTCCACCGCGAAGATGCTGTACCGGCCGTTCTCGTACAGGCTGAAGGCTAGGCGCCCGGCG
>JAJXZZ010000391.1 GCA_021779795.1 Acidobacteriota bacterium
GCGTCAGGACGAGACGGCTCGCCGAGGGCAGCAGCGGGCCCAGCGTGCCGCCGATGTCCTTGTCCTTCATGATGCCGAAGACGATCGGCAGGCCGGCCGGATGGACCTCGCGCAGGTAGGCGGCCAGCGCGTGCGCCCCGGCCGGGTTGTGCGCCGAGTCGCAGAGCACCGTCCGTCCCGCCGCGTCGGCCAGCAGGTCGAGCCGGCCCGGCCACCTCGTGGAGGTGAGGGCGGCCGCGACCGCGTCGGCCGGCAGGCTCTTCCCGCCCGGTTCGAGCTGCTCGAGCAGCCGGGCCGCCACGACCGCGTTGCGGAGCTGGTGGCGGCCGCGCAGCGACAGGCGCAGCGTGCCGTAGTCGCGCGCCGGCGTGGACAGCGCGACGACCGGCCGCCCGTCGTCGAGGCGCAGGATCTCGGCCCGGACGCCGGCGTCGGCCGGGATCAGGACCGCGCCCCGCTCGGCGCACGCGCCGGCGATGACCGACACGGCCTCGGGCTTGGTCTCGCCGACCACCACGCGCATCCCCGGCTTGACGACCCCCGCCTTCTCGCCCGCGATGGCGGCGATCGTGTGGCCGAGGAACAGCTCGTGGTCGAAGTCGATCGTCGTGATCGCCGCGGCCACCGGCGTGGCCACGTTCGTCGCGTCCCATCGCCCGCCGAGGCCCACCTCGAGCACGGCGAAGTCCACGCGGGCCCGGCGGAAGATCTCGAAGCCGATGGCCGTCGTGACTTCGAAGAAGGTCGGTTCGGTCTCGAGGCGCCCGGACTCCCGCAGCCGCGCGACCGCGTCGCGCACCGTCGCCGCGGCCGCCGCCAGGCGGTCGGTGGCCACCGGCGCGCCGTCGATCGCGAACCGCTCCTCGAGGCGCACGAGGTGGGGGGAGGTGTAGAGGCCGGTCCGGAGCCCCGCGGCCCTGAGGCCCGCCTCGACCATCGCCGACACCGACCCCTTCCCGTTGGTGCCGGCCACGATGACCGACGGCCAGGCGTCCTGGGGGTTGTCGAGCGCGCCGGCGATGGCGCGGATGTTGTCGAGGCCGAACTTGATGCCCAGCTTTTCGAGGCTGAACAGGTAGGCGAGGGGATCCACGGCGGTTCGACCCGATCAGGCCGTCTCGCCCCGGGCGGACGGGCCCTCCGCGACGGCCGCCGCGCGCGCGCCCATGAACGCCAGGGACCGGGCAATCGTCGCCTTCAGCTCGCGGCGATCCACGACCATGTCGATCATCCCGTGCTCGAGCAGGAACTCGCTCCGCTGGAACCCCTCGGGCAGCTTCTGGCGGATCGTCTGCTCGATGACCCGCGGCCCGGCGAAGCCGATGAGCGCCTTCGGCTCGGCGATGTTCAGGTCGCCCAGCATCGCGAAGCTGGCCGTCACGCCGCCCGTCGTCGGGTCGGTGAGGACCGAGATGAAGGGCAGGCCCGCCCGGTCGAGCCGGGCCAGGGCGGCCGACGTCTTGGCCATCTGCATCAGCGACAGCGCCCCCTCCATCATCCGGGCGCCGCCCGAGCACGACACGATGATCACCGGGGCCCGCCGGGCGATCGCCCGCTCGATGGCGCGCGTGATCTTCTCGCCCACCACGACGCCCATGCTGCCGCCGATGAAGTTGTACTCCATCGAGGCGATGACCGTCTCGATCCCCTCCAGCCGGCCCGTGGCCGTGACCACCGCGTCGTTCATGCCGGTGGCGGCGATGCTCGCCTCCAGGCGGCGCTTGTACGGCTTGGTGTCGCGGAACTCGAGCGGGTCGGTGGACACCAGGCCGGGGTCGTGCACCTCGTACTCGCCGTCGAACAGCATCGCCAGGCGCTCGGTCGCCGTCATCCGGAAGTGGTGCGCGCACCGGGGGCAGACGCCGAGGTTGGCGGCCAGGTCCTTGTTGTAGATCAGCTGCGTGCAGCCTGGGCACTTCACGTAGAGGCCTTCCGGCACACGGCTGGCCTTCTCGGGCGGCGCCATCGGCTTGCGGGTCTTGGTGAACCAAGCCATCGTTGGAGCTTACCGCATTTTGCGTTTTCCGTTATACTCGGCCCCGCCTTGGACTTCCGGTATATCGCCCTCGAGGGCCCGCCCGGCGTCGGCAAGACGGCTCTGGCCGAGCGACTCGCGGCGTTCGTGGACGCCACGGCCGTGCTGGAGGACACCGACAACCCGTTCCTCGGCGATTTCTACGCCGAGCGGCCGGGCGCCGCGCTCCAATCCCAGCTGTTCTTCCTGCTCAACCGGCACCGGCAGCAGGAGATGCTGCGGCAGGCGGACCTGTTCAGCCAGCTCACCGTGTGCGACTACCTGTTCGAGAAGGACAGGGTCTACGCGTACCTGAACCTGGACGACAACGACCTGTTCATCTACCAGCGGCTCTACGAGCTGCTGGCGCGCGACGTCCCACTGCCCGACCTGGTCGTCTACCTGCAGGCCCCGTCCGACCTGCTCGTCAAGCGCGTCCGCGTCCACGACGGCGACCACGAGGGCTACCGCCCGAACCCCGCCTACGTCCAGAAGCTCAACGAGGCGTACCAGCACTTCTTCTTCCACTACACCGCCACGCCGCTGCTCGTCGTCGAGACGTCGCAGATCGACGTGGCCGGCAGCGACGAGGCCCTGGACGACCTGCTGAAGCAGATCCGCGGGATGGGCCGGGGGACGAGGTACTACGTGCCCAGGACGAGGGAATAGCGCGGTCATCGTGCGAAGTACGATCGTGCGATCTGGAATCCGGCGCGGGGGCCGACGGCACATCGCCAGATCGCCAGATCGCAAGATCTCTTCGTTCCATGAGGTGCCCGTGAGAATCGATCGCCTCGAGCTCAGGCTGCTGAAGCTGCCGCTCGTGCAGTCGTTCGAGACCAGCTTCGGCCGGACCGTGGACAAGGTCTTCGTCCTCGTGCGGCTGCACGGCGACGGCCTCGAGGCCTGGGGCGAGTGCGTCGCGGACGAGACGCCCTACTACAGCGCCGAGACCAACGACACGGCGTGGCACGTCATCCGGGAGTTCCTCGCGCCGACGCTGCTCGGCCTCGACGTCGCCCACCCGCGCGAGGTGTTCCGCGCGTTCCGCGCCGTGCGCGGCCACAACATGGCGAAGGCGGCGCTCGAGATGGCGGCGTGGGACCTCTACGCCCGCCGCGAGGGGGTGCCGCTCGCGCGCGCGCTCGGCGGCGCCCGCGCCCGCATCGCGTCCGGCGTGTCGATCGGCATCCAGGAGTCGTTCGAGCGCCTGGCGGCGAGGATCCAGGCCGAGCTGGACGCCGGGTACCGGCGCGTGAAGATCAAGATCAAGCCCGGCT
>JAJXZZ010000392.1 GCA_021779795.1 Acidobacteriota bacterium
GCAGCTTGCCGCGTCGGGCGTCGAGATCGACGACGTCGGCACGACCAGCGACGCCTCGGTGGACTACCCCGACTACGCGGCGGCCGTGGCGCGGCGCGTGGCCTCGGGCGCGAGCGACCGCGGCATTCTCGTCTGCGGCACGGGCATCGGCATGGAAATCGCCGCCAACAAGATCGACGGGGTCCGCGCGGCCTCGGTCGAGGGGCTCGAGTCGGCCCGGCTGAGCCGCGAACACAACGACGCCAACGTGCTGACGCTGGGCGCGCGGATCACGCCGCCCGACCTGGCGCTGGCGATCGTGCGGACGTTCCTCGACACGCCGTTCGAAGGCGGCCGGCACCAGCGCCGGGTCGACAAGATCATGGCGCTCCAGGGCGCGCGGCCGGATGTCCCACGCTAGGCCGGCCGCCGGCAGCCTCTCCGCCGCCGTCGCCCGGGTGTTCGACGAAGAGGGCCCCCTCGCGCGAGCCGTGCCCGAGTTCGAGCCGCGCCCCGGGCAGGCGCGCATGGCGCTCGCGGTCGCCGCGGCCATCGAGCAGGGGCGGACCCTGCTCGCCGAGGCCGGCACCGGCACGGGCAAGACGCTCGCCTACCTCGTCCCCGCGATCCTGAGCGGCCGGCGCGTGCTGGTCTCGACCGGCACCAAGACGCTCCAGGAGCAGATCCTCGCCAAGGACCTCCCGGTCCTCCAGGACTCCCTCGGCGTGCCGTTCACGGCCACGTGCATGAAGGGCCGCGCGAACTATCTCTGCCTGCACCGGTTCGACCTGTTCCGCTCGAACCCGATGTCGATGGCGTTCGCCGACCCCGGCGCGGTGGAGGCGATCGCCGACTGGGCGGCGCGGACCGAAACCGGCGACCGGGCGGAGCTCGAGGACATGCCCGAGGATCTCGGCGTGTGGCCCGAACTGTCGGCCACGACCGAGAACTGCCTCGGGTCGCCCTGCCCCCGCTACCAGGACTGCTTCGTCACCCGGATGCGCCAGCGCGCCGCCGAGTCGGACGTCCTCATCGTCAACCACCACCTGCTGTGCGCCGACGCGTCGGTCAGGCAGAACGCCTACGGCGAGGTGATCCCCGAGTGCCAGGTGGCCGTCATCGACGAGGCGCACCAGCTCGAGGATGTCGCGACGCAGTATTTCGGCGTGACCGTCAGCACCTACCGCGTCGACGATCTCGTGCGCGACGTCGGCCAGGTCGTCGCGAGCGGGGCCTGCCGCCAGGATCCCGCGGAGCTGCGGCGGGCGGCCGATCACGTCCGCGACCGCGCGGCCCTGTTCTTCCTCGCGCTGAGGGACAGCGGGGCGGCGCGGGCCGGGCGCGGGGCCGGCCGCGCGGGTTCGATCGACCGGCAGCGGGTGACGCCCGATTCGCTGGCCGACGTGCAGGAGGCCGGCGCCGCGCTGGTCAGCGCGCTCGACGGCCTGCAGGGGGTGGCCGCGCTGGCGCCCGACCCGGGCGAGGACGTGGCGGCCCTCCGCCGGCGCGCCGGCGAGATCCGGGACGAGCTGACCTTCCTGCTGCGGGCCACCGACCCCGACTACGTCTACTACGTGGAGGGACGCGGCCGCGGCGTGTTCCTGCGCGCGTCCCCGATCGACGTCTCCACGGTCGTGCGCGAGCTGCTGCTCGACCGGATGCAGGCCGCCGTGCTGACCTCGGCGACGCTCGGCGTCGCCGGGTCGTTCGAGTACGTCCGGGCCCGGCTCGGCGTGCGGGACGCGGACGAGGTCACGCTCCCCTCGGAATTCCGGTACGAGGAGCAGGCGATCCTCTACCTGCCGCGGACGATGCCCGACCCGCGCTCGCCCGCGTTCGCGCGCGAAGCCTGCCGGGAGATCCGCGAGATCCTGGCGCGCACCGAGGGGCGCGCCTTCGTCCTCTTCACCAGCTACTCGGTGCTGCGCGAGGTCGAGCGGGAGCTCTCCTCGGCGCTCGACTACCCGGTGCTCGTGCAGGGCTCGGCGCCGCGGTCGGTGCTGCTCAAGCAGTTCCGGTCGCTCGGCAACGCGGTGCTGCTGGCGACGTCGAGCTTCTGGCAGGGGGTGGACGTGGTCGGCGAGGCGCTGAGCTGCGTGATCGTGGACAAGCTGCCGTTCGCCTCGCCCGCCGAGCCGGTGACGGCGGCGCGCATCGAGGCGATCACCGCGCGCGGCGAGAGCGCGTTCGAGCAGTACCAGCTGCCCCTCGCCATCCTGACGCTCGCCCAGGGGCTCGGCCGGCTCATCCGCCACCGCCGGGACCGCGGCGTGCTGGCCGTCCTCGACCCGCGCCTCCGGTCGAAGGGATACGGAGCGCGCTTCCTGGCCGCGCTCCCCCCCGCGCCCGTGGTTTCCTCCCTGGAGGACATCACGCGGTTCTTCGCCCGCTGACCGGCCGAACGCCCGGCCGACGGCCGAGGCTCGACTGGCGCGGAATGTGCAATAGACACAGGCGAACAGGCGGAAAAGGGGCCATGGCGGCCGGTTATCAGGCCCCGACCTTTCGGTGTAGACTAGGCGCGGCGGTCCCGGACCGTCGTCTTCGTCCATTCATGTCTACCTGACGGAGGAGTGCGATGTTTCCCGTTTTGTCCGGCCGGCGCTTCCGGCTCATGGCCTGCGCAGTGCTCGTGGCTCTCGCGATGACGGCTCCCGCGTTCGCCCAGTCGACCGGCATGGTCAGGGGCCACGTGTTCGACACCAAGGGCCAGCCCGTCCAGGGCGCGACGATCACGATCACCTACAAGGAAGGCGCCGGGCGCAGCTACACGGTCAAGACGAACAAGAAGGGCGAGTTCACGCAGATCGGGCTGACGCCGGGCATGTACACGGTCACCGCCGACAAGGACAAGCTCGGGTCGCAGACGTTCGACTGCCGCGTGCGGCTGGCGGACACGGCCCAGGTCAACTTCCAGCTCGGGGCCGGGGCGTCGGGGCCGTCCAAGGAAGACACCGCCAAGATGGACTCGGTCAAGAAGCTGTTCGACGAGGGCGTGACCGCGAGCCAGGCCGGCGACAACGACGGGGCGATCGCCAAGTTCAACGAGGCGGCGACCGCCATGCCGGGCTGCTTCGACTGCTACTACAACCTCGGGTTCGCCTACGCCCAGAAGAAGGACTACGCCCAGTCCGAGACGGCCTTCAAGAAGGCGATCGAGTTGAAGCCCGACTACGCCGACGCGTACAACGGCCTGGCGACGATCTACAACGCCCAGAAGAAGTTCGACGACGCGCAGGCGGCCAGCCGGAAGGCGGCGGAGTTGTCGGCGACGAGCGGCGGCGCCGGCGGCAGCGCGGACG
>JAJXZZ010000393.1 GCA_021779795.1 Acidobacteriota bacterium
CCACCGTCGTCGAGGTCTCGGTGCCGTAGAAGTCCCCGTCGGTCATGTGCGAGACGTGGGCCTTCGAATCCGCCGGCCAGGGGCTGAGCTTGGGCGGGTGCTTCCGCGAGAACGCCTTCACCGAGAGCGGCGACCGGCGGTCGGAGTTCCCCTCGCGGAGCACCGGGTTCACGGCGCTGCCCAGCACCTTGGCGTACCGCGCCTGGATGGCCCGCTCGGCGTCGTCTCTCGGGTTCTCCGGGTAGTCGGGCACCTGGTAGCCCTTCGCCTGCAACTCCCTGATGGTCTCCTTGAGCTGCGGAATCGACGCCGAGATGTTCGGGAGCTTGATGATGATGGCGTCGGGCGTGCGCGCCAGGTCACCGAGCTGCGCCAGGTCGTCGGGGATCCGCTGCGCGTCGGTCAGCCGGTCGGGGAAGTTCGCGATCACGCGGCCGGCCAGCGAGATGTTGCGGGTCTCCACCGACAGGCCGGTCCCCTTCGTGAAGGCCTGCACGATGGGCAGCAGGGAGCAGGTGGCCAGCGCGGGCGCCTCGTCGGTCTCGGTCCAGACAATCGTTGAGGTCTTGGTGCTCATGCAGTCTCCTTCATCGGGGAATCCCATGATTCTATCAACGACTGCTCCCCGGCGGGCCGCCTGATTGCGGCGCCGCCGCGGGCGACGGCGGCCGGCGCGGCGCCCGCGCGCGAGGAGCGCTTCCCCGGGCGCCGTTCGAGGGGTTCAGAAGACCAGGTTGAAGAGGTACCCGACGACCAGGATGCCGACGCCGACCACCGAGACGAAGACCGCGATCAGCGTCGGCTTCAGGACCTTGCGCAGGATGATCGTCTCCGGCAGCGAGAGGCCGATGACCGCCATCATGAACGCCAGCACGGTCCCCAGCGCCGCCCCCTTTTCCATCAGCGCCTGGACGATCGGGATGATGCCCGCCGCGTTCGAGTACATCGGGATGCCGATCACGACGGCCGCCGGGACCGCCCACCACGCGCTCTTGCCCATGATGTGGGCCATGAAGTCCTGCGGCACGTAGCCGTGGATCCCCGCGCCCACCGCGATGCCGGCGAGCACGTACGGCCAGACCCGCCCGACGATGTCCCTGACGGCGTCGATGCCGGCGCGGACGCGCTCGGCCCACTCGACGCGCGCCGGCCCCGCGTCGGGCGCCGCCGCGCGCATCTGGTAGACCCACTCCTCCACGTGCTTCTCGAGCTTCAGGCGGCCGATCGTCCAGCCCGCCAGGATCGCGATGAGCAGGCCGGTGCCGACGTAGGCGGCGGTCACGCGCCAGCCGAAGAGGCCGAAGAGCAGGACGATGGCCACCTCGTTGACCATCGGCGAGGCGATGAGGAAGGAGAAGGTGACGCCGAGCGGCACGCCCGCGGTCACGAACCCGATGAACAGCGGGACGGCCGAGCACGAGCAGAACGGCGTCGGCACGCCGAGGATCGCCGCCATCACGTTCCCCACCGACTCGCGCCGGCCCGCGAGGATCTGCCGCGTGCGGTCGGGCGTGAAGAAGGTCCGCAGGATCCCCACGCCGAAGACCACCAGCAGCAGGAGCATCAGGACCTTGGGCGACTCGAAGACGAAGAACTCGACGGCCGAGGCCAGCCGCGTGCCCGGCGACAGCCCGAGCAGCCTGTAGGCGAACCAGGTCGCGGCGGGCTGAAGCGCCGCGTAGACGGCCGCCCAGGCGGCGAGCAGGGGAATGCCGCGGACGACGTAGTGGCGCAGGCCGGGCGGCGCGGCCGCCTCTTCGCGCGTGCCGGGTGTCGGGGAGGCGTCGCCCTGCGGGGCGACCAGGTTGACCGCGGCCATCGGCGTCACACTCCTGAAGAATGCCGGCGGCTACCGGCTCACGGCCGGCGCCCCGGCCTTGCACGCCGCCTTCGTCGCGTCCGGTCGAATGCCCCCGTCCTTGTACGGAAACGACGGCAGGTCTTCGATGGCAAAGATCTGCGCGGGCGGCCTCGCGATCACGGCCGTCGCGTAGCCGTCCTGGACCTGCCGCACGCGGGCCATGAGCGCCCGGTCGCAGTCCTCGGACCGGAGTCTCGCCTCGAGATCCGGCAACTCCCTCGGTTTGATGCCGTCCCGGAGGCTGACCGCCACCGTCCGGCCGGTCGATCGGCGGTGCAGGATCCACGTGTCGCCGAGGGCCGGGTCGAGCGCCAGGGTGCCGAACTGCGTCCGGGCGCCCGTCAGGTACGCGGCCGCGTCGCTGAAGCAGGGCGAGGGCTTCACGGCGGCGATCACGTCCGTCCGATCGACCACGCCGTCGGGAAACAGCGCGTGCAGGCCGTAGGCGATGGCCGCTGACGCCGCCACGAGGCCGTCGCACGGATGGCCGTGGAACCGCGTGAGGTCGGCCAGCGTGACCGTCTGGATGGTCGTCGCCAGCGGTCCGAGGCTCGACTCGGTGTCCACGACCTTCACGACGGGCGCGTAGGGTTCGGCGGCGAGCCGGGCGAGGAAGTCCCGGGGCGCCTGCGCGGCGGCCGGGCGGGCGGAGAGCGCCAGCAGGCAGACGACCGAAGCGGCCGCCAGCGCGCCCCGTGCCACGCGACGCGGCCGCGTCTCGAAGATACGGCGTTCCGCCACGTGCCGCCTCATCGGGCCATCCCCTCGCTCAGCCACCCCCGGATGGCGGCCTCGTCTGGCACCCTGCCCTGCGAGACGATCCGGTCGTTGACGATCAGCCCGGGCGTCGCCATCACGCCGGCGGCGGCGATGTCCTTGAACTTCGTCAGGTGATCGAGCGTGGCCTCGCAGGCCATCGACTCGATCACGGTCTTGACGCGTCTCTCCAGCTCGTTGCAGTTCCGGCAACCCGGACCAGCGATCGTGATGTTCAGCACCGGCACCTCCCGTGCGCCGTTCGGGCGCGGCTCGATTCCCAATCCCCCGCTCTCGCGCCGCCGGTCTCGCGGCGGCCCCTCAGCGCGACGACGCGCGCGCCCGGCCCGTCCGCCGCACACCCGCCGCCTGCCGTTCCGCCCGGCGCCTGGCGCCCGGGCGGAACCCGACGCGGCAGAACGACACCAGCGGCGCGCGCCGCACCTCGGCGACGAGCTTCGCGTCGGCGCGCACGCGCTCGTCGCCCTCGAAGAGCGCGAGCGCCGGCTCGAGCACCCGGACGATTCGCGGGTCAGCGGTCAGCGCGTAGTGGACCCACTTGCCCTGCTTGTCCTCGGTCACGAGGCCGCCGCGCCGCAGGTCGAGCAGGTGCGCGGAGACGGTGGAGGCCGCGAGCTCGAGCACGGCCGTGATCT
>JAJXZZ010000394.1 GCA_021779795.1 Acidobacteriota bacterium
CGACCGCGTTCGAAGGGCTGGCGCTGGTGGCGGAACCGGTCGAGCGGCCGGCCGCGCCTCCTGCCGCCGGGCCCGAGCCGGCGCCCATGCCCGAGAGCGCCTCGTCCAGGGGTCCCGAGCCGGAACCCTCGCCGATGCCGCAGCCGCCGGCTCCGGCGCCGTTCGAGGCCGCCCGACAGGCGGTCATCCTGCCCCTGGCCCGCAACCCGGTCCGTCCGGAGGTGTCCATGCCGTCGTCTGCCGAGCCGCAAACTGCCGGTCCCGAACGCCTGCTGCGCCTCGCGGCCGCCCGCGGCGCGACCACGCTGTACCTGGTGTCGGGGCTTCGCCCCTCGATCCGCGTGGACGGCGGCGTCGCGACGCTCGACGGCGAGAGCCCGCTCACGACGGCCGACGTGGAATCGCTGCTCCTCGACCTGGCGCCCGAGGAGGCGCGCGAGGCGCTGCAGCAGGGGTGCGTCGCCGAGTGGGCGTTCGACGTCCCCGGCGCCGGGCGCTTCCGCTGCCAGAGCTTCCGCGATCACCGGGGCCCCGGCGGCGTGTTCCAGCTGGTCGCCTCGCGGCCGGCGACGGTCGAACAGCTGGGGCTGTCGCGCGAGGTCCAGTCGCTGTGCGCCGAGCCCGACGGACTCGTCCTCGTGGCGGGATCGCGGTCGAGCGGGAAGTCCACGCTGCTCTCGGCGCTCGTCGACTGCATCAACCGCACGCGCGACGACTACGTCGTCACGGTCGAGGCCCAAGTAACCTTCGCCCACGAGAGCCGCGGCTGCCTGGTCAGCCAGCGCGAGGTGCGGGGCGGAGGCGACGAGGTTGCCGCCGCCGTGAGCGCGGCGCTGCGCGAGAACCCCGACGTGCTCGTCATCGAGGACATGCGGTCGCCGGCGGTCGTCGCGGTCGCCCTCGACGCGATGGAGGCGGGGCGGCTGGTCCTGGCCGCCGTGCCTGCGGGCACGGCGACGGCCGCGGTCGGGCGGATCGTCGAGCAGTTCCCGGCCGAGCGGCGCGAGCGCGTGCAGCGGATGCTGGCCGACGGACTGCGCGGCGTGGTGGCGCAGGCGCTCGTGCGCAAGTCGGGCGGCGGCCGGATCGCGGCGCGCGAGGTGCTGCTGAACACCCCCGTCGTCGCCGGCCTGATCGCCGGAGGCCGGACGAACCAGCTCCCGGCAGCCATCGACAACGGCCGCAAGGTGGGGATGGTGCCGCTCAGCGACGCGCTCGCGGCCTTCGTGCAGAGCGGGATCGTCGAGGCGAAGGACGCCTACGAGCAGGCGCCGGACCGGCAGGCCTTCCTGGCCGCCCTGCGGCGCGACGGCGTGGACACGTCGTTCGTGGAGAAGCGGGCGTAACGGCGCCTCGCGCCTTCCCCGTCCGGCTTCTGCGCCCCGGTTCACTGGCGCCGCGGGCACTTCCCGTGAGCCGTGAGCCGCGAGCCCTGAGCCGACAGCGGAGCGAACGTCTCAGCACAAGTGAGCTCCGGCTCAGCGTTCCACCAGCATCCCGATGTTGGCGAGCAGGAAGCCGAAGACGTCCTCGTCGGAGAGGGCGTTGGTCGGCGCCCCCGCCCGCAGCGGCTCCTCCTTGGCCGTCAGCTCGCGGCCGCGCATCCTGCTGACGCGCGTGGACACCTGCGGCGGGTCGAGCGAGGTGTCGAGCCAGATCTCCATGAAGTCGTCGGCGTGCCGCTCCGAGACGAGACGCACGCCGTCGGCCGGCGTGAAGACCGCGAAGCCGTGCCCCTCGGCCTTGACGACGTTGCCGAACATGCGGAAGGCGGGCGTGGCGACGTCCCGCAGGAACGCGGCGTAAGCGGTCCTGGCCAGGTCCGCCCGGGCGTGCCGCTCCGCCGACTGCGTCTTCGCCTGCTCGAGCGCCTGCCTCACGCGTCGCCTGATGTCTGGAATCTCCATAGTTGCAGCGATCGTACAATGGATCCGGTCCGTACACCACGAGGAGGGCAGGATGGCGATCACCGTCTACTCCGGCACGCATTGACGCGCCTGTCAGAAGGTGAAGGAGTTTCTTTCACGAAGCGGGTTCGAATTCACGGCGAAGAACGTGGACGAGGACCAGGACGCGCTCAACGAGTTGGTCGCGCTCGGCCTGATGAGCATCCCGGTCACGATCGTCGGCGACTACGTCGTGCGCGGCTTCGACGAGAAGGCGCTGCGCGCGGCGCTCGGGATCGGCTGAGGGCCGCAGGGCGCCGGCCGTGAGACGCCGGGCGTGGCCCGGTTCGTCGCGCCGGGCTCAGCTCGGCGGACCTCGAATTCGCCCTTCGCGCCGACCCGGTCCGCGCCCGGCTCTCCAGCGCCGGCCAGCCGCCGGCAGCGGACAAGGGCGCAAGTCGCAAGCCCGCCGGCTGCCGACTGCCGGCCTACCGCCGACCGCCGACCGTCGACAGCCTACTGCCGACTGCCGACCGTGAGACGCCGGGCGCCCAGGGTCACGAGGTCGGTGAGCAGGGCGTAGGCCGTCTGCACGAGCCCTCCGCCGAGCTGCACGACCGAGAACTCGCCGAGCAGGTCGGTCTGGAACACCAGGGCGTTCTGCTGGCCGGCCAGCGTCGCGAACAGGTGATCGGCCGGCACCGCCTCGACGCCCACCCGGACACTCACGGCTTCTCCCCGCCGCTCCCCGCGCGCCACCAGCTTCAGGCGCTGCCCGCGCTTCACCGCAGCCTGCGCGTCGGCCGTCGCCAGGTGGCCGATGCCCTCGCGCTCGACCTCGCGCGGCGTCGTCCGGGCGCCGAGCAGGACGTTGGCCAGGGCGGCGGCCTTCGCGGCCGCGTCCCAGCCGTCCACGTCGAGCGACGCGTCGGCCTCCGCGATCCCCGCGGCCTGCATCTCGGCGAGCGACTCGGCGAAGCCGCGCCCGCCTTCCATGGCGGTGATGATGAAGTTGGTCGTGCTGTTGACCACGCCCGAGAACCCCGAGATTCGCACTGCGGGCAGCGTCTCGCGCACGAGGTTGAAGATCGGGATGCCGTCCATCACGGCGCCCTCGAACAGGAACGCGCGGCCCGACCGGCGCGCCAGCGCGTCCAGTTCGGCGTAGGCGAACGCCGCCGGCCCCTTGTTGGCGGTGATGACGTGGGCGCCCTCGTCGAGGCCGGCCCGCACGTGGTCGATGGCCGGCCGGCCCGCGGCGATGTCGAGCACCGTCGTCTCGACGACGACCAGCGGGCGGCCGCTGCCGGCCGCGCGGGCGGCGCGGGCCGCGCGGCGGATCACGTCCACGCCGGTGAGGCCCGCCGGCAGGG
>JAJXZZ010000395.1 GCA_021779795.1 Acidobacteriota bacterium
CCGGCCAGCTTGCGGTACTGCTCGACAAAGGCCGGGCGGATGTCGGGCATGGCCACGACCTTGGCCGACAGCGCCGGGTCGAACCCCTGGAAGAGCGCCATCCCGGCAGACGGCTCGGCCGACGCGGCCGCCGGCTCGGCCGGGGGCACCATGGCCTCTGGCGCCACGGCCTCTCCGCCGTCATCGCGCGCCGCCTCCCCGGTTCCCACGCTCCAGGTGTCGGCGAACACCTCGGGGGTCGGCACCGGCGCCTGCACCTCCGGCCCCACCCCCGACTGCTGCGCGCGCTTGAGCGCTTCCTCGATTCGACTCATGGCAATGAACCTCGCACATCGGCGGTCGGCTGTCGACCGTCGACCGTCGGCGGCCGACGGCCGGCCAACTGCCGACCGCCGACAGCCGACAGCCGTTCTTCATCCGAAAAACCTGAACCGCTTCTTCTTGCTGTAGTGGCTGAACAGGCCGCGGTCGGGCCGGTCCACGCGCTTCGGCCTGACGGCCCGTTCGTCGTTCTCCTCGCGCGGCGGACGGACCCGGCCGTCGCCCCGGGCAGCCGCCCTGACCGGCTCGGGCTCCGCCGCCGCTTCGACGGCGGCCGCTTCGGCCGACGCCTCTTCTTCTTCCTTCTGCCCGCGCACGTCGAGGTCGGCCGTCCTGAACTGCGGCAGCCTGAAGTCGCGGCAGACCTCGAGCACCACCGGCGATCCGACCGGCTTGACGCCGACGGCGAAGCCGTTCAGGAGGGCGTTGTCGCAGATGACGCTGATCGTCCGCGGGATTCCCCCCGACCGCTCGTAGACCACCTGCACCGCCTCGCGCGTGAAGACCTTCGACGCGTCGCCGCCAGCAATCGCGATCCGGCCGGAGATGTACGACGCCGTCTCGCGGGCGTCGAGCGGCGCGAGATCGCAGCGCAGCGCCACGCGCTGCTTGAGCTGCCTGAGCCGCTCGTGCTCGAGGCGCGCGGCCAGCTCGGGCTGGCCGGCCAGCACCACCGGCAGCAGCTTGTCGGTCTCGGTCTCGAAATTGGCCAGCAGCCGGACCTCCTCGAGCAGCTCGTGCGGCAGGCTCTGCGCCTCGTCGATGACGAGCGCCGTCAATCCCCCGGCGCGGTGCCGCTCGGCCAGGTACGCCTCGAGTTCGAAGAGGAACCGGGCCTTCGAGGCGGCGGCCTCGGCGCTCAGCTCGAACTTGCGGGCCAGGAACTCGTAGAACTCCTCGCGCGTCAGCACCGGGTTGTTCAGGTACACGCAGCGCACCGAGGGGCCGGCCACCGCGTCGATCGCCGCGCGGACGAGCGTCGTCTTGCCGGTGCCTGCCTCGCCGATGAGCAGCGTCATCCCCTTGCGGCCGGTGATGCCGTACTGCAGGTTGCTCAGCGCCTCGGCGTGGCCGCCGGTCAGGTACAGGAACCTCGGGTTCGGCGTCAGGTCGAACGGGCGCTCGCGCAGGCCGTAGAATCGCTCGTACATCGCCTAGTACTGCCAGGTCCACCAGAGCCAGGCGCCGATGGCCACCAGGCCGAACACCACGGCCGCGAACGCCGTGCCGATCGCCACCTCGCGGCGCCGCAGGCGCAGTTTCTCGCGCGAGCTGAGCATCAGCGGGATCACGGCCACCACCGGCAGCGCCAGCACGCTCGCCACCTCGTCGTCGGTCCTGAAGCTGCTGTCGCGGTACTCGAGCAGCGCGACGAGGCCGATGCCGAGGCCCAGGCCGGCCAGCGCGCCGGCCAGGTCGATGAGCGGCCGGTTGGGGCTGATCGGCCGCTCGGGCAGCCGCGCCGGGTCGAGCGTCCGGAACTGCTCGCCGATCTGCCGCCGCTCGAGGTTCGCCGCCACCTTCGAGTCCTCCTGCTTGGCCAGCAGGCCGTCGTACGTCTTGCGCAGCGTGTCGTAGTCGCGCAGCAAGCCGGTCAGCTCCGACTCGCGCTCGGGCGTCGCCTCGATGCGGGCCTGGTAACCGGCGATGGCGGCGCGCACCTGCTTCTCCTCGTTCTGCTTCTCGGCAATCTGCCGGTTGACCAGCGCCAGCTCGTCCTGCGCGTCCTTGAGGGCCGACAGGCGCTTGGCCTCCTCGGGCGTCGCCGGCGCCGCCTGCGAGACGGGCCGCTTGAGCCCCTCGGCCTGCTGCTTGGCCTCGAGGTCCTTGATCACCCGCTTCATCCGGACGACGTCGGGGTGGTCGGGGGTGTAGCGGGTCTGGAGCAGGGCGAGCTGGGCGCGGGCAACCTGGAGCTGCGCGGCGGTCGATCCGCCGGCCACGGCCGTCGGGTCGTCGCCGGAAATCGTCACGTTGGGCGTATCCGTCGGCATCTGGGACAGGTCGGCAATCCGGCGCTCGATCTGGAAGCGGCGGTCCTTGTCGCTGTCGATCGAGTTCAGGATCGCCTGCACCTGCATCTGCAGGTTGTTCATGGCCTGGAGATTCGAGTCGCGCTCGCTCGGCAGCTCACCGGGGTGGCTCATCTTGTAGTCGGCCAGCTTCTTCTCGTGCGCCTCGAGGCGGCGCCGCGCGTCGGCGAGCTGCGACTCGAGAAAGCTGGTCGTGGACTCGGCGAGCGCGGTGCGGTCGGTCAGGCTCTCGTCGATGAACATCGAGGCCAGGCGGTTGGCCACGTTCATCGCGATCCGGGGATCGGTGGAGGTGAAGCTGACGCGGAAGGCGTCGCCCTTGACGACCTGGACCTCGATGTCCTTCCGCATCCGGTCCACGACGTCCTCCATCAGGCCGCGCCGGCGCTCGGCCGAGTAGAGGTTGTACTCGCGGACCACCTGCTCCAGCTTGGTGCGGCTCAGGATCTGCTGGCTGATCGACGACAGCCGGTCCTCGATCGGCGTCGTCACGGTCGACTTGACGTAGCTCTCGGGCACGCGCTGCGGCACCACCATGATGAGCGTGTCGGAGCGGTACCGGTCGGGCAGCGCCGCCGCCACCACCATGGTGCCGATCGACACGGCCACGAAGGGCAGCAGGATGAGCCACTTCCGGCGCCACGCGATGCGCAGGACGTCTTCAGGAGTGTATTTCTTGCCGGGAAGCACGGGCACCTCTCTATAGGCTCAGGGCTCAGGGCTCAGGGCTCAAGCCCAACACGAATGTCACGCTAACGAAACAGCGGCAGCCAGAGATTCAGTCCCACCTGGGCGCTCTGGCGGTTCACACCGCGGTTGATGCCCGTGGGCAGCAGCACGGTCTGATCGAACAGGTAGTGGTAGTAGCCGTACTCGACGAACGTCGCCAGGTAGCGGCACAGC
>JAJXZZ010000396.1 GCA_021779795.1 Acidobacteriota bacterium
TCAGACGTGTGCTCTTCATCTGTGGCCGGGCAAGACGGCGCAGACGCGCGGCTTCAACGCCCTCAAGGCGATCCTCGGCAACCTGTTCGGCCTCCAGATCCAGTACTACGTGAAGGTCACCTTCGCCGGCTTCGTCGACGCCGTCGACACGCTGGGCGGGGTGCAGGTCAACGTCCAGATCCCGGTGGCCGACGACAGCTTCCCGCTGACCGACCAGGTCAAGACGCGGGTGTACGTCCCCGCCGGCCCCCAGGAGATGAACGGCACGCAGGCGCTCGTCTACGCCCGCTCGCGCCACGGCTCCGACGACTTCGACCGCGGCCACCGGCAGCAGCGCGTGATCCTGTCGCTCAAGAACGAGCTCGACCCGCAGAGCGTGTTCGCCAACCTCAACGGGCTCGTCGCGGCGCTCAAGAAGACGATCAGCACCGACCTCCCTCTCGGGGACACCGCGACCATGAGCCAGCTCTTCGGCCTCGCCGCGCAGATCGACCTCAAGAGCATCCGGTCCTACGTGTTCGCCGCGCCCTACTTCTCCACGGACATGTACCAGGTGACAGGCGGCCGCGACGGGCGGCTTCTGATCAACACGGCACGCGTGCAACAGGCGGTCAGGCAGGCGTTCAGCGTCAGCCCCTCGGTGCTCGCGCTCCAGGAGAGGCTCACGACCGAGAACGCGAATGTCTGGGTGCTCGACGGCAAGGGCCTCGCCGCCCACGCCGCCAACAACGCCGCCTACCTCGACTACTTCGGCATCAACGCGTCCGCGCCGATCAAGCCGGCGACCACGGCCCCGGCCCACACGACGATCACGGTCTACGGGAGCGCCGCCGCGAAGCTGCCGCAGACGATCAAGTACCTGCAGAGCCTCTACAACGCCACGGTGCAGACGGGCACGGACCCAACGGTGAATGCCGACATCGTCATCGTGCTCGGGCGGGACGGCACGGACTTGACCATTCCGACGGCTGGCTGACGAGGCCGCCCCGAGGCGGCCGACCAGCCACAGCGAAGGGCGGCCCGAGAGGGGGGCCGCGCGCGCCTCCCCGTCGCCCTGTGCAAAGGCCCCGTCCGGTCAGCCGGCCGTTATCGGCGTGAGCCAGGACTGGTACTGCGGCAGCTTTCCGCGCACGGCGTCGAAGTACGTCTCGCTGATGCGGCGTGAGATCGGCCCGATCTGGCCCGTGCCCACGGCCCTGTGGTCCACCTCGATCGCCGCGCTCACCTGGACGCCGGTCCCGCACAGGAAGACCTCGTCGCAGACATAGAGCTCGGAGCGGTCGATCGAGCGGATCTCGGTGGGGATCCCCAGGTCCGCCGCGAGGGTCAGGATCGCCTTGCGCGTCACGCCCTCGAGGATGTCGTCCGACACCGGCGGGGTGATCAGCGTGCCGCCGCGGACCATGTACAGGTTCGCCGCCGACGCCTCCGACGCGTGGCCGCTGGGCGTGAGCACGAGCGCCTCGTCGTAGCCGTTGAGCTCGGCCTCGGACTTCTGGAAGGCCATGTTCACGTAGCCGCCGACGATCTTGCCCCGGGCCGGCAGCGCCTCGTCGGCGTTGCGGCGCCACGACGAGGTCATCAGGCGAATGCCCTTCTCGATGTCCACGTAGTTGCCGAACGGCGTGGCGATCACGTACAGCTGGTGGTCGAGGTGGTGCAGCTTGACGCCGATGGCGCGCGTGCTCTTGTAGAACGACGGCCGGATGTAGGCGTCCTCGCGGAAGTGGTTACGCCGGATCGTCTCGACCACGATGGCGAACAGCTCGTCGACCGACGGCACCGGGTCCATCAGCAGCATCTTGGCCGAGTTCCGGATGCGCTCGAGGTGCTCGCGGATGAACAGGCCGTAGAGCTGGCCCTGCTCTGCGCTCCAGTAGGCGCGGATGCCCTCGAAAGTCGCGGTCCCGTACATGAACGCATGGGTCATGATGCTGACCTTGGCGTCCTTGAGTGCCACGTAGTCGCCCTCGAAGTAGGCGATCAGCTCGTCGAGGGGACGCGGCTGCGGGGCGGTGGACGGCTGCTGGGTGAGCATCGGCAGGCTCCAGGTGGAGTTGCGGCGAGAACCGCGCGGGGCTCGATTCGGTCCCCGAAATGCTAGCACGCGGGTCCCGTCGGCTCCGCCCGCGGCGCCGTCGCGCGGTGCGCCGGACCCCGCGGGCGCACCGCGCGGGGCACTCAGCCCAAGTGCACCACGCCGGTCAGCTCCGACGCCACGAGCCCCAGGTACGCTGCGTACAGGACGCCGCCGACGAGCAGCGCCCTGCCGTCGAGCGCGTGCCGGCGCGCCATCGGCCCGAACACCGCCGCCACCGCGACGAGCGCGATGAGCGCCGACGCGAACGCCAGCGCGGTGTCGGAGGAGACGTGCCATGCGGAGCCTGCGAGCACGAGCGCGACGATCGTCGGGATGGCCGACTGGAAGACCATCGCACCCGTGATGTTCCCCATCGCGAGCGTGTCCTTGCCCTGGCGGACCCAGATCAGGCTGTTGAACTTCTCGGGCAGCTCGGTCGCGATCGGCGCGATGACCAGGGCGAGCAGCAGCTCGCTCACGCCGAGCGCCTGCGCGAGCGAGTTCACGGCGCCGACGAAGAGGTACGCACCCCCGACGATGCAGGCGAGCGCGGCCAGGACCTGGAGGCTGACGATCCGCAGGCGCGGCACGGCAGGGTCGGCGAGATGGCCGTTCCGGTCGAAGCGGTGGAAGCGCAGGGGCGCCAGGTCCTCCTCGCCCGCCTCGTGCTCTGCGTCGAAGTGGCCCTTCACGTAGACGATGTAGATCCCGGCGAGGGCGAGCGCCACGAGCCACTTCGCGGGCGCCAGCGGCTCGGGCAGGAACGCGGCAGCGATCGCGAGCGTGTAGGCGACGACGAAGAACCGGATGTCGTGCACGAGCACGCCGGTGTCGACGGTCATCACGCTGCCGCTGGGCCGACGTGAGCGGTAGGCCAGGACCCCTGCGCCGGTGACGAACATGGCGAGGGTCGAGAGCATGAACGGCGCCCCCAGCACGGCGCCGATGCCCACCTCGTCGGTGGCCCGGCCGCCGCCCCCGAACCCGATCGCGATGATCGGGATCATGGTCTCCGGCAGCGCCGTGCCGACGGCGGCGAGCACGGACCCGACCGCGCCCTCGGCCAGCTCGAGCTTGCGCCCGAACCACTCGATGCCGTTGGTGAACAGCTCGGCGCCGGCAAGGATCACGAAGAACGCGATGACGAGCAGGACGGCGTCCACGTCAGGCCTCAA
>JAJXZZ010000397.1 GCA_021779795.1 Acidobacteriota bacterium
CGGTCGCGGACCGGGTCGGCGCCAAGGGCGAATTCGAGGTCCGCCGAGCTGAGCCCGGCGCGACGAACCGGGCCACGACTGGCGTCTCATGGCCGGCGGTCGGCGGTCGGCGGTCGGCCAGGTCCGCTGCCAGCTTAACCGCTGCCCGTGCTCTGTCCGTGATCCGCTGCCCGCTGCCGGCCGGCGTGCACCGCCGCGCCGAGCAGCCCCGCCTGCTCGTTGAGGACGACCGCCACCGGCACGCGCGAGACGAACCCGTCGAGAGGAGCCTTGGCGCGGAACGCCTCGACGAACCGCCCGTCCTGGAGCGCCGGCAGGATCTTCGGCGCGATGCCGCCGCCGACGTACAGCCCGCGCGTCGCCACCGACCGGAGCGCGAGGTTGCCCGCCTCGGCGCCGTAGACCGCGACGAACAGCTCGAGCGCGCGCACGCAGTCGGGGCAGCGCTTCTCGAGCGCGGCGTGCGTGATCTGCGCGGGCGCCTGCGCCAGCCCCGCGTCGGTCGCCGTGTCCACGGCCTGGCAGGGCCGCTGGTGCGTGAAGCGGTGGACGTTGACCAGGCCGGGGCCCGAGAGCACCCGCTCGTAATCGGCGCGCCCGTACCGCGACACCAGCGCCTGCAGCAGCGCGATCTCGTCGGGCGTGCGCGGCGCGAAGTCGGCGTGCCCTCCCTCGGTGGGCGAGGGCACGAGCCGCCCGCCCAGGTTGTGCAGCAGCGCCTCGCCGAGCCCCGTGCCCGCCGCGATGAGCGCGGCGTTGCCGTCGGCCGCCGTCCGCCCCTGCTGCAGCACCGCCAGCTCGTCGTCGCGCAGCACCGGGATCGAGTAGGCCATTGCCTCGAGATCGTTCAGCAGCCTGACGCGCGGGATGCCGGTCGCCGCCCCGATCGCCGCGGCGTCCACGAGCCACGGCACGTTGGTGAGCCGCGCCACCTGGTCCACGATCGGCCCGGCCACGCCGAAGCTGGCCGCGCCGACGGCCGCCGGCCCGCCGTGCTCGCCGAGGAACGCGGCGAGGATCGCGTCGAGGCTGGCGTGGTCGCGCGTCACGAACGAGTCCAGCGCGACCAGCCGCGGCCGGTCGGCCTCGGGCGCGAACAGGCCGAGCAGCGTCTTGGTTCCGCCGATGTCGCCCGCGAGCAGCATGGCCCGATTCTACCAGCCCGCCCGCCGGCCCGGCGTTGACATTCGCGCCGCGCTCCGGCATGGTATCTCGCGTGAGCGACGACCCCACGATGGCGCGCGGCCAGCCGCGGGCCGGCGCCCCCCCGCCCGGCACGCCGGCCGCGCACGGCTACACGGCGCGCGAGATCCTCGCGAAGTACCCGAAGCTCCGGGACGACCACCTGCGCTACCTGCAGAAGTGGAACCTGGTGCGGCCGCCGACCCGCGCCGCGGCCAACGGCCCGGCGCGCTACTCGTTCGCCGACTTGGCCGTCATCCGGCAGGTGCACGCGCAGATCGAGCGCGGCGCGTCGTTCCGCGCCGTGCTCAGGTCGCTCCAGGCGTCGCGCCACGGGCAGCTCGAGCTGGACTTCCGGCTCGAGGCCGAGCCGGCCAAGGTGATCCGCCTGGCGGGGCCGCCGCGCGAGCGGCGCGGCCGCGGGGCGCGTCCGGCCGAGTCGGCCGAGGAGTGCTTCCTGGCCGCCTCGGCGCTCGACGACGGGGATCCGCGGAAGGCGGGGGCGGCGGCACGAGCCTACCGCCGCGCGCTCGAGATCGAGCCCGGCCTCGTGCCGGCGATCATCAACCTGGCCAATATCCACTTCGCGCAGGAGCACCTGCCCGAGGCCGAGGCGCTGTACGAGCGGGCCATCGAGTTCGACCCGAACGTGTTCGAGGCCCACTTCAACCTCGGCAACGTCCACCACAACGCCGGCCGGCTCGACGAGGCCCGCGCCGCCTACCAGGCCGCGCTGCAGCTGAATCCCGACTACGCCGAGGCGCACTTCTACCTGGCGGTGACGTTCGAGAAGCTCGGGCGCTCGGGGCAGGCCCGGGCACACTGGCGCCGCTACCGGGATCTGGCCCCCGGGGGCGAGTGGGTGCAGTTGGCGAGCGAATTCGGGGAGTAGGACGCTGCCGGAAGGTCAGTAGCCGAAGTCGTACGCTTCGCGCTTGCGCGGCGCGCGGCGCAGCTTGTACAGGCCGCACTCCGGGCACCACGCCTCGGCGTCGAAGCCGTTGGCGCCGGTCAGCGGCAGCACGTCGCGGTGCCCGCAGCACTCGCCCGAGCCGTTCTCGGGCGCCTTGCGCCACCGGCACGAACGAAACCGGCTCACGGCCGCCGACAAGGACGTGGCTGTGCCGTTGACGCCGTCCGCGAGCGAACCTTCGACTACCTGGGGTAGGTCATCCCAACGTTTCTCATCCACCGACGAACGCTCCTCCTCTTCGGCATTGTGACACACGGGGTCGGCGGGAGCCAAATGGGCTCAAGGCTCAGGGCTCAAGGCTCAGGGGCCGACCGCCGACCGCCGGTTGCCAGTGCCCGTACCGCCGTCTCCACCTGCGCCGCCAGCGCCGCGTAATCCTCCCCCTCGAGCGCCAGCGGCTCGCCGAAGGCGACCGTCACGCGGCCCGGCCGCGGGACCTTCCACGTCCTGTGCAGCACGCGGTCCACGCCCACCAGGCCCACCGGGACCACCGGCACCGACAGCCGCGACCCGATCAGCCCCACACCAGGCTTGAACGTCCCGATGAGGCCCGACGCGCTCCGCTCCCCCTCGGGGAAGATCAGCAGCGACCACCCGTCGCCGAGCAGGTCGCCGATGTAGCGCAGGCTGCGGCGCGCGCCCGCCTCGCGCTGCGGCAGCGGGAACGCGTTGAAGAACAGCGCCGCCAGGTCGTAGAGCGCGCCGCTGGCCCAGCGCTCGGCGAGGCCGTGCCCCTCCGGGTGGAAGTGCGCGTCGAAGAACTCCTTCGACATCGCCACCGCCACGCGCGCCCGCAGGCGGCGCGGCAGCGCGGCCAGGATCACCGGCGTGTCGAGGTGGCTCTGGTGGTTCGCGGCGAAGACCACCGGCCCGTCGATCCCGGCCAGGCGCCCGGTCCCCTCCACGCGGATGCGCGCGAACACCCGGGTCAGCGGCAGCGCCAGCACCGCGTGGCTCGCGCGCCGCAGCAGCCTCGCCGGAAGCCGGCGGTTCCACGTCGGCATCGTCCACGGCCGCCCGGCCGCGCTCGCGACGAGCGCCGCGCCAGGGCCGGCCGCGCCCGCGAGGTCGGCCCCGCCCGCAGGCCCCG
>JAJXZZ010000025.1 GCA_021779795.1 Acidobacteriota bacterium
GAGCGTCCCGAGACTCGGGGTCAGGCCGCCCTCGAGCAGGTCGCTGCACAGCTCCACGCGGTGCGCGCCCCCCACTTCGGCCGCCATCGCCGCCTCGGCCGAGTCCACGCAGACTTCGAAGATGAGGCTCATCGCCGCCCATGGTAACCGATCGGCCGCGGCGGCCGCGGCTGGGGATATAGTAGGCAAACCCCCTTCGTGCCGGTCGGCCGGGGGACTGCCGACGTTCGCCCGTGGAGTTGCCGATGCGAAAGATGCCGCTCGCCATGCTCGCCCTGGCCGTGCTCGGCCAGGTGATCCTGTTCGGGGCCGCCCCGGCCATCCCGACGCCCGAGTCGGTCATCGGCTTCAGGCCGGGCACCGACAACAAGCTCGCCACCTACGACCAGTCGATCGCCTACCTGAAGAAGCTGGCCGCGGCGAGCCCGTCGATCCGGCTCCTCGAGGCCGGCCGCACCACCGAGGGCCGCCCGATGTATTGCGCCCTGGTGTCGAACCCGTCGAACCTCGCCAACCTCGACCGCCTGCGCGAGATCGCGCGGCGGCTCGCGCACCCGGAGGGGCTGACCGACGCCGAGGCGCGGGCGCTCGCGCGGGAAGGGAAGGCCTTCGTGCACCTCGACGGCGGCTGCCACGCCAGCGAGGTGGCCGGGGCGCAGATGATCCCGCAGCTCGCCTACGACCTGCTGGCCAGGGCCAACGACCCGACGGTCCGCCAGATCCTCGCCGAGGACGTGGTGATGCTGTGGCCGACCATGGACCCGGACGGCCAGCAGATGGTGGCCGAGTGGCAGGCGAAGAACGCCGGCACCCCGTACGCGCAATCGCCGCTGCCGCGTCTCTACCAGGAGTTCGTCGGCCACGACAACAACCGCGACGCCTACATGCTCAACATGATCGAGTCGCGGGTGATGGAGCACTTCTGGCGCCAGTGGGAGCCCGACATCATCTACGTCTTCCACCAGACGGCGCCGTTCCCGACGCGGATCTGGCTGCCGCCGTTTTCGGAGCCGGTCGGCCTGCACGCGCCGCCCGTCGTCTCGCGCGAGATCAACATGATCGGGATGGCCATCGCGCAGGGGCTCGACGAGCACGGCCAGCCGGGGGCGACGCACATGGGCACCGCCTTCGACGCGTGGTACCCCGGCTACGTGGACTACGCGCCGGCCTTCAAGAACATTCCGGCGTTCTGGACCGAGACGGCCGGCAACGGGGCCGCCCCGCGCCAGTACACGCTCAACGACTTCCCGCCGGAGTACCGCGACCTCAGGCCGCAGAGCCTGTATTCGAGCCCGTGGCACCCCGGCTGGTGGCGGCTCGCCGACGCGGTCGGCTACGACGAGACGGCCGCGCTCGCCACGCTCGAGTACGCCGCCAAGTACAAGGACTCGCTGCTCTACAACCGCTACCAGGCCGGGCGCGACCAGGTGGCCCTCGGCAAGACGACGGCTCCTTACGCCTACGTCATCCCGCAGACGCAGCGCGACCCGGTGGCGCCGGTCGAGATGCTGCGGCGCCTGGCCTTCGGCGGCGTGCGCGTGTCGCAGTTGACGTCGGCGGCGACGATCGACGGCGTCGAGTACCCGGCCGGCACGTGGGTCATCCCCACCGACCAGCCGTTCGCCGCGCTGGCGCGCGAGGTGCTCGACGTGCAGAAGTACCCCGACATGCGCCAGTACCCGGGCGGGCCGCCGATGCGGCCGTATGACGCGGCCGGCTGGACGCTGCCGCTCCAGATGGGGGTGCGCGTGGCGTACGTCACCGCGCCGCTCGGCGACGACGTGCGGGCGAAACTGGCGCCGGTCGCGCCGGCCGAGCCGGCGCGGATCGCGGTGACGGCGTACAACCTCGGCGACCAGAAGGACGCCTCGCCGTTCGACAGCGTGCCCGGGATCGGCTTCGACGCCAGCCCCGAGGCCGCGGCGATCCGGCCGCTGCCGGGCACGATCACCGGCGCCGGGCCGGTCCTGCTGGTCAACCCGGCCGAGAACAACGCCTACCGCGCCGTCAACCGCGCCTGGAAGCTCGGGGCGACGGTCGGCGTCGTCAGCGAGCCGTCCGGGGCGGGGCGGCGCTTCGCGATCAGCGGTCTCGCCGGGCCGGCCCAGGAGTCGCTCGTCAAGGACCTCGCGCTCACCGCCGCGCGGTCCACGGACGCCGGCACGCCGCTGGCGAAGCCGCGCATCGGCCTGTTCGAGCCCTGGTCGGCCAGCATGGACGAGGGATGGACGAAGTGGCTGCTCGAGCAGTACGGCTTCGACGTCGTGCTCGTGCATCCCGAGGACTTCAAGGCGCCGCTCGGCGCCCGGATCGACGTGCTCGTGCTGGCCGACGACGCCCGCGTGCCGCTGGCGGAAGGGGCCGGCGGGCGCGGCGGGATGCCGGGAGGCGCGCCGCAGGGGTCGGGGATGCGCGGCGGCCAGCCGCGCGTCGTGCGGCCCGAGTACGCGTACGCGCTGACGCCGGCCGACCTGCAGGCGTTCGACCGGTTCGTGCGGGACGGGGGCTCGGTGGTCTGCTTCAACAACGCGTCGCGGTTCGCCATCGAGCAGTTCAAGCTGCCGGTGCGCAACGTCGTCGCGGGGCTCAAGCCCGAGGCGTTCTTCCTGCGGGGCTCGATCGTGGAGGTCCGGCCCGCGGTGAACGACGCCGTGATGGCCGGCATGCCCGAGCGCGCGGCGGTGTTCGTGGACGGGAGCCCGGTGTTCGAGCCGCTCGAGGGGTTCGCCGGCACCGTGCTGGCGCGGTACGCGGACGCGGGGTCGCCGCTGCTCTCGGGGTACCTCATCGGCGAGCAGCACCTGCAGGGCCGGGCGGCGGCGCTCGACGTGGCGCACGGGAAAGGGCACGTGATCCTGCTGGGCTTCAGGCCGCAGTGGCGCGACCAGTCGTTCGGGACGTTCCGCGTGGTGTTCAACTCGGTGCTGGCCGCCGGCCGGCGCTGAGGGGCGGCCGGCGCCCGTAACCTTTGCCGGGCTCCGCGTCATGGCTCTCCAGGGGCGGGCGTGTCCCGGCCCGAAGGGGAATGTGTGCGCCGAATGAGGTACAATTGAGAGTTCGTGTCTCGACCCCTATGGCACTGAGAACCATGTCTCGCGCGCTCGTCCTCGCGCTGCTGGCGGCCCCGCTGGCCGGCTGCTCGATCATCAAGACCAAGGCGATCAACATGGTCGGCGACACGCTGGCCGACTCGGGCTCGAACTACGCGACCGACGACGACCCGGAGCTGATCGCCGCCGCGGCGCCGTTCGGCCTGAAGACGATCGAGGGGCTGCTGATCCAGTCGCCGCGCAACAAGGGGCTGCTGTTCGCCGCCTGCAGCGGGTTCACGCAGTACTCCTACGCGTTCGTCCAGCAGCCGGCCGACTACGTCGAGGCGCAGGACCTGCAGAAGGCCACCGACATGCGGGCGCAGGCGAAGAAGCTGTACCTGCGCGCGGTCGGCTACGGCATGCGGGACTTCGACGTGGAGCTGCCGGGCTTCAGCGAGCAGATCCTCAAGGACCCCGACGCCGCGCTGGCGCGGACGACGAAGAAGCACGTGCCGCTGCTGTACTACACGGGGGCGGCGTGGGCCGCGGCGTTCGCGATCGACGTGAGCGACGCGAGCCTGTCGGTCCGCCAGACGGCGATGGAGAAGATGATGCGGCGGGCTCTCGCGCTCGACGAGACGTGGGAGCTGGGGTCGCTGGAAGACTTCTTCATCTCGTGGGACGCCGGGCACGCCTCGGCGGGCGGGTCGATGGAGAAGGCGCGCGAGCACTACCTGCGCGCGAAGGCCCTGGCGGCGGGCAAGCGCCTGTCGCCCGACGTGACGTACGCCGAGTCGGTGCTCGTGCCCGAGCAGAAGAAGCAGGAGTTCGTGAAGCTGCTGACCGAGGTCGTCGCCGTGGACCTGTCCACGACGCCGCCCGAGCAGAAGCTGGCCAACGTGCTGGCGCAGCGCCGGGCGCGGTGGCTGCTGTCGCGGGTGGACGAGCTGTTCTAGTGAGAGTGGAATCTACCGATCGTGCGATCTGGCGATCTCGCGAGGTGCGGACCGCCGGGACCCACGACCGAGACGGAGAAGCTGGATCATGATGCCGAAAGCCGATACTCGCCGCTCGTCGTGGATGGCGCCCGTCGTCGCGTTCGCGCTCGCCCTGGCCCTGTGCGCGCTGCCCGCGCCGGCCGCCGCCCAGACGGTGACCATCAAGATGGCCACGCTGGTGCCGACCAACTCGTCCTGGTTCCTCGTGCTCAAGCAGGTGGCCGACCAGTGGAACAAGATCTCGAACGGCCGCGTGCGCGTGATCCTCTACGGCGGCGGGATCAAGGGTGACGACCCCGAGGTCGTGCAGGCGATGCGCCTGGGCGAGCTGCAGGGGGCGGTGCTGACCTCGGTGGGCATCGCGCAGATCGACCCGTCGGTCTACGCGCTCAGCATCCCGATGGCCTACGACTCGTACGACGAGGTCTACTGGGTGCTCGACAAGATGAAGCCGCAGCTCGACGCGTCGATGGAGTCGCACGGGTTCGTCGTGCTGAACTGGGCCGACGGCGGGTGGCTGCGGTTCTTCACCACCAGCCCCGTGGCCACGCCGGACGAGCTGAAGAAGCTGACGCTGTTCCAGTGGGCCGGCGACGCCAAGACGCTCGAGATCTGGAAGACGGCCGGCTTCAAGGTGCGCCCGGCCGCGGTGAGCGACCTGCCGATGGGCCTGTCCACCGGCCTCTTCCAGGCCTGCTCGCTCTCGCCGCAGGTGGCCCAGATCGGCCGCTACTACGAGCGCGCCAAGTACATGACCGACGTCAAGTGGGCGCTGCTGCTCGGCGCGACGGTGATCAAGAAGGACACCTGGGACCGCGTGCCGGCCGACATCAAGCCCGCCCTGCTCAAGGCCATGAAAGATGCCGGCGACAAGCTGCAGGCCGACATCCGGAAGAGCGACCAGTCCGACATCGCGGCCATGAAGAGCGCGGGCCTGACGGTCGTGCCGGTCGACGCGAAGGACAAGGCGCTCTGGCTGAAGACGGCCGAGAGCGCCTACGGGAAGATCCGGGGCTCGTTCGTGCCGACCGCGTCGTTCGACGAGGCCATGAAGCTCCGCGACGAGTACCGGAAGGCGCACGCCGCCGCCGCCACGGGCAAGAAGAAGTAGCCGACCCGACGCCATGCACGAGACGACTCCGGCCCCGACTGCCGCCCCGGGCGGGTGGTTCGCCAGGACCGCGACGTGGACCGAGGAGATCATCCTCACCTCCACGCTCGCGCTGATGACCATCCTCCTGCTGTTCGACCCGATCGGCCGCCTGTTCGGCGGCGTGCACGTCCCGGGCAAGGACGCGTACGTCAAGCAGCTCACGCTCTGGCTGGCGTTCGTCGGGGGCCTCTCGGCGGCCGTCCGGGGCACGCACCTGACGCTGTCCACCTCCGAGCTGTTCGGGCAGGGGATCGCGCGGCGCCTGGCGCGGCTGTTCGCCTTCTCGGTGGCGGCGGCGGTGGTGGCCGTGCTCGCCAAGGGGGCGGTCGACATCGTGATGGTGATCCGGTCGTTCCCGGACACCGGCGCGCTGCCGATCGGCCTCCCCGAGTGGGTGCCCGAGACGATCATGCCGATCGCGCTCGGCCTGATCGCGCTCACCTTCGCCTACCAGGCCTCGGACCGGTGGTGGGGGCGGGGCCTGGCCGCCCTGGCCATTCCGGCGGCCTTCTCGCTCGGCCTGCTGCCGCCGGCGCTGGCCGCCCATGCCTGGCCGCTGACGCTGGTCGTGCTCGTCGCGGCGCTGGTCGGCGCGCCGGTCTTCGTCGCGATGGGCGGCGTCGCCGCCGTCCTGTTCTTCGCCGAGGGCACGCCGGTGTCGGCGGTGACGCGCAAGGTCTACGACCTCATCGCCTCGCCGACGCTGCCGGCCATCCCGCTGCTGACCGCGGCCGGCTACGTGCTGGCCGAGAGCGCGGCGGCCGAGCGGCTGGTCCGGTTCTTCCGCTCGGTGTTCGGCTGGATGCCGGGCGGCCTCGCCGTCATGGTGGCGGCCGTCTGCGCGCTCTTCACCACGTTCACCGGCGGGTCGGGCGTCACCATCATCGCGCTCGGCGGCCTGGTCTACCCGATCCTGCGCAAGGACGGGTACCCTGAGGGGTTCTCGCTCGGCCTGGTCACCGCGGCCGGTTCGCTCGGCTTGCTGTTCCCGCCGAGCCTGCCGGTCATCCTCTACTCGGTCGTCGCCAGCTCGCGCGACCAGGTGGTACCGCTCGACCAGCTCTACATCGCCGGCTTCCTGCCCGGCCTCCTGCTCATCGTCCTGACGGCGGCGTACGGGATCTTCATCGGGCGGCGCGTGGCCAAGGAGCGCCAGGCGTTCTCGTGGAAGGAGCTGGCGCTCGCCACCTGGGGCGCGAAGTGGGAGCTGCTCCTGCCGTTCGTCGTCGTCGGGATGTTCGCCAGCGGCTGGCTGACGATGATGGAGACGGCGGCGGCGGCGCTGGCCTACGCGGTGATCGTCGAGTGCTTCATCACGCGCGACCTGCACATCTTCAAGACGCTGCCCGGCGTGCTGCTGAAGGCGGCCGGCCTGATGGGGGCGATCCTCATCCTGCTGGCCATCGCGATGGGGCTGACCAACTACCTGGTGGACGCGCAGATCCCCGACGCCGTGCTGGCGTGGGTGCAGCTGCACATCCACTCGAAGGAGATGTTCCTGCTCGCGCTGAACCTCTTCCTGCTGGTGGTCGGCAGCGTGGTCGAGATCTACGCGGCGATCGTGATCATCGCGCCGCTCGTCGTGCCGCTCGGGGCGGCGTTCGGCGTCAACCCGATCCACCTCGGCGTCGTGTTCCTGGCGAACCTGGAGCTGGGATTCCTGTTCCCGCCGGTCGGCCTGAACCTGTTCCTGTCCTCGTCGCGGTTCAACACGTCGCTGCCGAAGCTGTATCGGTACGTGATCCCGTACCTCATCATCCTCGCCATCGGCGTGCTGCTCATCACGTACGTGGACGGGATGTCGCTCGGCCTGCTGAAACTGCTGGGGAAGAACTGACGGCTGGCGGGCGGCTCGCGACGTGCGGCTTGCGGCCTTGTCACGCCGCCGGCGAGGACGCCGGCGGCTACCGCCTTGGTAGTGTGGCGCGGCCACCCACTCAGTCCTGGTAGCGCGGGCCGACGCCAGGCTTCAGCCTGCGGGCCACGGGCTTCAGGCGGGGTCACACGTGGTCTGCTGCCACACGAATCACGCGTGACACGGCCCGAAGCCTGACGCCCGGAGCCCGAAGCCTCTCGTGCTGTGCAGGGCGTGGCCTTCACCCCTCGACCCTGCTCGGGGTGCCCTACCGCCCCCACTCCTTCACCAGCTCCGCCGCGTACGCCTCGAACGCGCGGGGCGCGTGGCCGAGCAGCGCCTCCTGCGCCGCGAAGTCGCGGCCGCTCGCGTGCAGGCCGAACCGGATGAAGTAGTCGTACATGATCCGGAAATCGGCCGCCATCCAGGCGGGGTAGACCGACGACACCTGCTGCGCCCACACGTCGAGGTCGTCGCCGCCATACCGGACCGTCCGGCCCAGCAGCTCGCTGTACACCCGCGCCGTGTCGTCGCCGGTCATCCCGCGCGGGCCGTGGAGCGGGACGATGCCGGCGCCGCGGCCGAGGGCGAAGGCGTTGACGGCCGCGTCGGCGATGTCGCGCACGTCCACGCGGTTGAGGCCGCGCGGCCCGAGCGGCTGCGGGTAGACGCCGAACTTCACGATGGCGTCGCGCAGCCAGCGGTCGTTCTGGTAGAAGTTGTTCGGCCTGAGGACCGTCCACCCGGCGCCCGAGGCCTGCACGGCCTGCTCGACCGGGATCTTCGACGCGAAGTGCGGGATCACCTCCGAGCCCGGGGGCATCGCGACGGAGAGATAGACGAGGCGGCCGACGCGGGCCTGCTTCGCCGCCTCGACGCCGGCCAGGGCCTGGGCGGTCTCGTTCCGCGCGACCGGCGCGAGCAGGAAGACGCCGTCCACGCCGCTCATGGCGGCCGGGAGCGTCGCCGGGTTCTCGAGGTCGCCGACGACGTGCGCGACGCCGGCCGGCAGCTGGCGGGCCTTCTCCGCCGAGCGCGTCATGACGCGCGGCTCGTGCCCGCGGGCGCGAAGCTCCGCCGCGACCGCCGACCCCACCGTCCCCGTTCCACCGATGACCAGCACCTTCATGCCCGCTCCTCCCGCGATAGATGGCCCGGGCGCCGCGGCCGCCGAGAACGGCGGGGCGCCGCAATTCGTCCCATCCAATTCTCACACGGGTGATACAGTACGGGAAGGGCCCGGCACGACGCGCCCTTCGGAGGCAGACGCGATGCGCATCGAACATCCCCACGCGCTTGGCCGCGAGGAGGCCGCCAGGCGGATCGACCACCTGCTCGACCGGCTGGCCGAGCAGCCGCCCGGCGGCGTGGCGATCAACGACGCGGTGAAGCAGTGGGAGGGGAGCCTGATGCGCTTCTCGTTCACGGCGGCCAAGGGCGGCTTCGGGACCTCGATCCGGGGCCGGCTCGAGGTGAGCGACGACCGGGTCGTCGTCGAGGCCGACCTGCCCGCCCTCGTGAAGGCGTTCGTCGGCGAGGCGCGGGTCGAGCGGGCGATCTCGGGCGGCCTGGGCGACGTGCTGGCCGGCTAGGCGAGGAACATCCGACCGATGGCGATACGCGAGTGCCCCGCCAACTCCTGGGTCAGGAGCGAGGGGCTGCCGTCTCCGCTCGGCGCGTCCTGGATGGAGAAGGCGCAGGCCTGGAACTTCGCGCTCTATTCCAAGAACGCCGCCGCCGTCACGCTCCTGCTCTACGGCCCCGACGACTGCCGGACGCCGGTCCGCGCGATCCGGCTCGATCCGCTCAGGAACAAGTCGGGGCGCGTCTGGCACGGCTTCGTGCCCGAGGCGGAGCTGGGCGGGGCGGTCCATTACGCCTACTCGGTGGACGGCCCGCGCGACCTGGCCGCCGGCTTCCGCTTCGACCCCGACAAGATCCTGCTCGACCCGTACGCCCGCGCCGTCTACTTCCCGCCGGCGTTCGACCGCCAGGCCGCGCGCCGCCCCGGCAGCAACGCCGGCCAGGCGCCGCTCGGCGTGCTCGACGCCAGCCGGCTGGCCAACGGGTGGGAGGAGGCCTGCCGCCCGCGCCACGCGTGGGACACGGTGATCTACGAGATGCACGTGCGCGGCTTCACGCGCCGCGACAACTCGGGCGTGGCCCCGGAGCGGCGGGGGACGTTCGCCGGCGTCGTCGACAAGATCCCCTACCTCGTGGACCTCGGCGTCACCGTCATCGAGCTGCTGCCCGTCTTCCAGCGCGACCCCCAGGAGCGGAACTACTGGGGCTACATGCCGCTCAACTTCTTCGCGCCGCACGCGCAGTACGCCGCGGCCGGGACGCCCGAGGGGGCGATCGCCGAGATGCGCGAGATGGTGCGGGCGCTGCACGCCGCCGGCATCGAGGTGGTGCTCGACGTCGTCTACAACCACACGGTCGAGGCGGGCGCGGACGGGCCGACCTATTCGTACCGCGGGATCGACAACAAGACCTACTACCTGCTCCAGGAGGACCGCAGCCGGTACCGCAACGACTCGGGGACCGGGAACGTGCTGCACACGGCCAACGTGGCCGTCCGCAAGATGGTGGTGGACAGCATGCGCTGCTGGGCCCGCGAGATGCACGTGGACGGGTTCCGGTTCGACCTCGCGTCGATCTTCACGCGCCGCAGCGACGGGTCGATCGACGTGCACGACCCGCCGATGATCTCCGCGATCGACAACGACCCCGACTTCCGGCACCTGCGGCTCATCGCCGAGGCGTGGGACGTCGAGAGCTACCTGCTCGGCCGGCGGTTCCCCGGCGTCGAGTGGTGCCAGTGGAACGACCGGTTCCGCGACGAGGTGCGCGCGTTCGTGCGGGGCGACCGGGGCACGGTCGGCAACCTGATGACGCGGCTGTACGGGAGCGCCGACCTGTTCCCGGACGCCCTCCTCGACGCCTACCACGCGTTCCAGAGCGTGAACTTCGTCACGGCCCACGACGGCTTCTGCCTCTACGACCTGGTGTCGTACAACCAGAAGCACAACGGGGCGAACGGCGAGGGGAACGCCGACGGCCGGGACGAGAACCTGAGCTGGAACTGCGGCCACGAGGGGGACGAGGGGGCGCCGCCCGAGGTGCTGGCCCTGAGGCGCCGGCAGGTGCGCAACTTCTGCGCGCTGCTGTTCCTCGCCAACGGCACGCCGATGCTGTGCGCGGGCGACGAGTTCCTGCAGACCCAGCGGGGGAACAACAACCCCTACAACCAGGACAACGAGACGACCTGGCTCGACTGGTCGCTGCTCGAGCAGAACGCCGACGTCCACCGGTTCTTCCGGATGATGATCGCGTTCCGCAAGGCGCACCCGTCGATCGGCCGGAGCCGGTTCTGGCGCGACGACATCGCGTGGCACGGCACGGGGCCGCAGGTGGACTGGACCGACGGCTCGCACCACCTGGCCTACTGCCTGCACGGGGCCTCGCAGGGCGACCGGGACCTCTACGTGATGCTCAACGCCGGGCCCGGGGATCTCGTGTTCGAGGTGCAGGAAGGGAGCGCCGCCGAGTGGGCGCGCGTCGTGGACACGGCGCGGCCGTCGCCCCAGGACATCGTGGACGACGCCCGCGCGCCGCGCCTCCGGTCGAGGCGCTGCACGGTCGCGGCGCGGTCGGTGGTGGTGCTGCTCAGGGACACGGGCACGGAGCCGCGGGTCACGGCGAAGGGGTGACAGCGGTCGGCCGTCGGCGGTCGGCGGTCGGCGGTCGGCGGCCGACCGCCTACTGCCGACCGCCGACCGCCGACCGCCGACCGCCTACCGCCTACTGTCCAAACGTATCCTCCTGCACGGCGATCGTCGTCGTGTACGTCTTCCCCCCGGCGTCGAGCGTCAGGACGTACGTGCCCGGCTCGACGGGCGGGGCGCCGAAGCCGCGCCGGCCGCCAAAGCGCATCGCCATGGTGGCGGCGCCGGCCGGCGGCGTGCCCCGGAAGTCCCACTGCACGCGGTTGAGGCCGGCCGTCTTCGTCCCTTCCATCGTCCGGACCACCTTGCCCGTGCAGTCGGCGATCGTGAGCTTCACGTCGCCGGGCGGCACCGACTTCAGGTAGTAGCTGATGGCGACGCCCGGGGCCGGGTTCTCGCCGGCGAAGTGCTTCGACCCGCCGAACGACCGGCTGAGCGTCATGTCGGTCTTCCACTCGGTCCCCGGCCGCACCGGGAACAGGTGGACGTCCTGCTTCATCACCTCGTCGCTCAGCTGCTGGAGGGCGGTGATGTCGTCGAGGATGTAGATGCTGCGGCCGTGGGTGGCGACGATGAGGTCGTTGTCGCGCGGGTGGACCATCACGTCGTCGATCCGGACGTCGGGCATCCCGTTCATGAACCGCTTCCACTCGGCGCCCCCGTCCAGGGAGACGTAGAAGCCGAACTCGGTGCCGAGGTAGAGCAAATTCCGGTTCCGCGGGTCCTCCCTGACGACGTTGACGTTGCCGACGGCCGGCAGGGTGTTGGCGAGCGCCTTCCACGTGGCGCCGTAGTCGCGCGTCACGAACACGTACGGCTTCAGGTCGTCGGTGCGATGGCCGTCGAACGAGACGTAGCAGGTGCCGGCGTCGAAGTGCGATGCCTCGACGCGCGAGACGTGCGTCTCCTTCGGCACGCCGGGCACGCGGTCGACGACGTTGGCCCAGGTGAACCCGCCGTCGCGCGACACCTGGAGGTTGCCGTCGTTGGTGCCGACCCAGATGACGCCGGGCAGGGCCGGCGACTCGCTGATCGTGACGATGCTGCTGAACGCGCCGGCGCCGTCGTGCTTGGAGGCCATGGGCGCGTCGCCAGGCACGCCCATGATCGGCCGGGTGAAGCGGCTGATGTCCTTGGTCAGGTCCGGCGTGCCGAGGTAGGTGTCGCCCCGGTCGTACGACCGGAACAGCTCGTTGGCGCCGACGTAGATCGTCCGGGGGTTGTGGGGCGACATGACGATCGGCGTATTCCAGAAGAAGCGGAACGCCGTGCCCGGGGGCGGCGGCGGCACGATGTTGGCCCGCTGCTGGCCGAAGCCGAACGGCGCGGCGGGCGCCGGCGCGGCGTCCGGCCGGCCCGGCGAGGGCCGGGCGGCGGCGCGCGGCTTGATGCTGACCGACCGGCCGGCGCGCAGGTCCACGCGCTGCGCGTTCCCGTCCTGCGACTCGACGTAGACGGTCGCCCAGTCGGTCGGGTCCACCTGCGTGTAGAACCCGTCGCCGCCGCCGACGCGGAACCAGTCGGCGTTGGTGATCCCCAGGGGGCTGCGCGTTGCGCTCGGCCCGCCCCAGGTGCCGTTGTCCTGCAGGCCGCCGTAGACGTAGTACGGCGTCCGCATGTCGGCGCTCACCGCGTAGAACTGGCCGACCGGCATCGTGTTGACGAATTCCCAGCTCTCCGCCTGGTCGTAGCTCACGTCGAGGCCGCCGTCGTTGCCGATGACGAGGTGCTTCGGGTTCTTCGGGTCGATCCACATCGCGTGGTGGTCGGTGTGCGCGATGCCCTGGACGACGGTGAACGTCCGGCCGCCGTCCACCGACTTGTGGAACGGCGCGCCGAGCGTGTAGACGACCCGGTCGTCGGTCGGGTCGACGCGGATCTGGCTGTAGTACATCGGCCGGTCGTCGTTGTTGCTCATCAGCGTCCAGGTCCGGCCGTGGTCGTCGGACCGCCACACGCCGCTCTTCTTCGGATCGGGCGGCGGCGGCGGAGCGGACGGCGCGCCGCGCCGGCCGCCGCCGAAGCCGGCGGCGACGAGTTCCTTGCCGTCGGGCCCGACGTTCGCGCCGGTGCCGGGCGACGCGCCCACCTCGACCTGCGCGTAGATCACGCCGGGCTTCGAGCGGGCCGCGGCCAGGCCGATCCGGCCGAGCATCCCCTCGGGGAACCCGTGGCCGGCGATGCGCGTCCACGTCTTTCCGGCGTCGGTGGTCTTCCACAGGCCGCTGCCCGGCCCGCCGCCGTTGAAGCCCCAGGGCGCGCGCCGCCGCTGGTACGAGGCCGCGTAGAGCGTCTTCGAGTCGAACGGGTCGATCACGAGGTCGGTGAAGCCGGTGTCGGCGTCGATCGCCTTGACGAGCGCCCAGGTCCGGCCGCCGTCGATCGTCTTGTAGATGCCCCGCTCGGGGTTCGGCCCGAACAGGTGGCCGAGCGCCGCCACGTAGACGACGTTGGAGTCCTTCGGGTCGATGACGATGCGCGCGATCGTCTGCGTCCGCTCGAGGCCCATGCGCGTGAACGTCCGGCCACCGTCCACCGACTTGTAGATGCCGTCGCCGAACGACGAGCTCTGGCGGTTGTTCGCCTCGCCGGTGCCGGCCCACAGGATCTGCGGGTTCCGCTGGTCCACGGCGAGCGCGCCGATCGAGGAGACGGGGTAGGTGTCGAAGATCGGCGTCCACGTCGTGCCGTTGTTGGTGGTCTTCCAGATGCCGCCGGTGGCGAAGCCGAGGTAGATGGTCGAGGGGTCGCTCTCGACCACAGCGATGTCGTCGATGCGCCCGCCCATGCTGGCGGGGCCGATGGAGCGGAACCGGAAGGGCGCGAGCAGCGGGTCGGCGGACTGGTTGAGCGC
>JAJXZZ010000398.1 GCA_021779795.1 Acidobacteriota bacterium
ATCGACGTTGATCTCGGAGGCAATGGCGCCGAAGTTGGCGCCGAGCGCCGCCTTGACGTCCTGCTTGCCGGGATTGCTCACCGTGCACCGGACGAACGTGACCAGGTTGCCGCGCGGGTCGAGGTCGATGGGCGTCGCGAACGCCTCGAAGTCGTAGCGGAGGCCGTCGCGGTCGAACCCGAACCGGATGACGGGCAGGTAGTCGTCGACGAGCGTCTTGACCCGCTTGTTCACCGGCCGCATCGAGCCGGGCGCGCCGGCGTAGAACGACAGCTGGCCGTAGGCGCTCACGAACGCGCCGTCGTAGGTCACGACGGTCGCGTTCGGGCTGCCCTCGAACCCGAGTTGGTCGGTTGGGGCGCGGAAGTAGCAGAACGGCTCGGCCAGCTCCGCGCGGATCGCCGCGGCGGCCTTGTCGGGCGCGGCGGCCTGCCGGCCGAACGCCCGGGCGCCGAGCGCCGCTACGGCCGCAACGAGGAGAACGATCGCGATGCGCAGTTTCATGGAATGAGTCTCCAGATCCGGCTGCCCGCCGACAGCCGCCGACCGCCGACCGCCGACCGCCGACCGCCGACCGCCGACCGCCGAACGAGAGCATAATAGGCCGGTTCGTGTCCGGACGGACATCATCCTCCGAGGTGCCGAATGAAAAAGATTGCGTGCGTGCTGCTCGCGGCCGCCCTGTGGCCGGCCGCCGCGTTCCCGCAGCAGAAGACTCCCGAGAAGCCGAAAGAGAAGGGGATCTTCGTCGAACTCAAGAACCCGTTCTGGGACGAGATCCAGAAGAGCACCGACGCGTTCTGGGCCGTCAAGACCCCGCCCCGCAAGTCGTTCGTCGTGGACCTGTCGGGCTTCCAGACGCCGCTCGACCTGGCCGCCTACAAGCCGGTCTGGCACAACCCGCCGGTGTCGCAGGGCAACACCAACACCTGCTGGAACTACTCCACCACGTCGATGCTCGAGTCGGAGGAATACCGGCTCACCGGCAAGAAGGTGCGCCTCTCGGAGGCGTTCACCACCTACGCCGAGTATCTCGAGCGGACCAAGCGGTTCATCCGCGAGCGCGGCAACTCGGTGGTGTCCGAGGGGTCCGAGGCCGACGCCGTGACGCGCGACTGGAAGATCTACGGCTGCGTGCCGTACGACGCCTACCCGGGGCTGCTCCCCGGCCAGAAGTTCCCCGACCACTCGCGCCTCATCGCCGAGGTCACCGGCTACCTCGATCACCTCAAGGCGTCGAACGCCTGGGACGAAGACGAAGCGCTGCGCGGGGTCAAGGCGATCCTCAACCACTACCTGGGCGTCCCGCCCGAGCACTTCATGGTCGAAGGGCGCGAGTACACGCCGATGACCTACCTGCGCGACTACCTGAAGCTGAACCCGGACGACTACGTGAGCGTCCTGTCCTACGAGCAGAAGCCGTTCTGGCAGAAGGTCGAGTACGAGGTGCACGACAACTGGTGGCACAGCGCCGACTACTGGAACGTGCCGCTCGACACGTTCATGAAGATCCTCGAGAACGCCGTCCAGCACGGCTACTCGGTGGCCCTCGGCGGCGACGTGTCGGAGCCGGGCCGCAGCCCCGAGAAGAAGGTGTTCATGATCCCCGACTTCGACATTCCCGCGTCGGCGATCAACGACGATGCCCGGCAGTTCCGGTTCAGCAACGGCACGACGACCGACGACCACGGCATCCACCTGATCGGCTACCAGAAGCTGAACGGCAAGGGATGGTTCCTGATCAAGGACTCGGGCTCGAGCGCGTTCAACTACGAGCCGAAGGGCTACTACGTGTTCACCGAGGACTACGTGAAGCTGAAGATGATGGACTTCATGGTCCACAAGGACGCGGTGAAGGGATTCATCGACCTGAAGTAGGAGTGGAACGCAGGGCCGGCGCCTGGGCGGCAACCGCCGGGCGCCGGTTTCCGCCCAACCGGGGGATGCGGCGTCGCCGGCGGCCAGACCACGTTCCCGGTGGCGCGCGGGCCTCGCCGGGGAGGTGCCGTGCGGATGCCGCGACTCCCAGCCCGTTCGGCAGGCAACTTCCGGCGCCCGTTTCACGTCCAACCTGGATGGAGGTTGCTGTCCTCATGAGACACCCATCTGGCTTTCGCCGCATCGCCATGTACGCCGCGCCGGTTGCCGCCGCGGTGATGCTCTCCGCACTGCCCGCCGCCGCGCAGGGGCTCGAGGGATCCTTCGAGCGCACGCTGCACGTCACGGGCGCCGTCGATCTGAACGTCGAGGCAGGGTCGGGCCGGATCCGGGTCGAGCCGGGGCCGGCGGGCACGGTCCACGTGGCCGCGCGGCTGCGGGCCGGGACGTCCTGGTTCGGCGGCAGCGACGTCGAGGCGCGCATCAAGAAGATCGAGCAGAACCCGCCCATCGAACAGCAGGGCAACACGATTCGCATCGGCCGGTTCGCCGACCGCGAGTTGGGACGCAACATCTCAATCAGCTACGAGATCACCGTGCCCGCCGACACGAAGCTGGTCGCCCGCAACGGGTCGGGCGGAATCGAGGTCGGCGCGCTGAAGGGCGCCGTGGACGCGAGCAACGGCTCGGGCGGGATCGAGGTGGGCGGCGCGGCCCGGCTCGACGCGCGCACGGGGAGCGGGTCGATCCGCGCGACGGGCGTGGCGGGCCCCCTCTCCGCGCACAGCGGATCGGGCAGCATCGCCGTGGCGCAGGCCGGTCCCGGCGAGGTGTCGGTGTCGGCGGGTTCAGGCTCGGTCCGGGTTTCCGGCATCGACGGCCCCGCGCGCGTCAGCACGGGCTCCGGCAGCATCGACGTCGAAGGGCGGCCGGCCGGCCCCTGGTCGGTGAACGCCGCGTCGGGCAGCGTGCGGGTGACGCTGCCGCCCGACGCCGCCTTCGATCTGGATGCCCGCTCCGCGTCGGGCTCGGTGTCGTCCACGCACCCGGTGACGATGACCGGCTCGGTCGAGCGGCACCGGCTGGCGGGCCAGGTCCGCGGCGGCGGGCCGCTCGTCAAGGTGTCCACCGCGTCGGGGAGCATCCGGATCAAGTAACGGGCGGGCCCGCGAGAGATCACCGGCGCACTGACCACGACCGGGGGCGTCTCGGCCGGACGGCGGCTATAATGTCCGCACGGCGAGTTCGATTCGCCCCCACCCGCGGAGGTGCGCCATGGCATCCGACGCCGGTTCGCCCGTCTCCCGCTCCCGCGCGACACCGACCGCCCCCCTGCCCGCCGCCCTGTTCGCCGCGCTGCTG
>JAJXZZ010000026.1 GCA_021779795.1 Acidobacteriota bacterium
CCAGGTGGCCAAGCTGCAGGGCGCGCGGGTGATCGGCATCGCCGGCAACGACGCCAAGTGCGGCTGGCTCACGGACCAGCTGGGCTTCGACGGGGTGATCAACTACCGCCAGGAGGACGACGGCGCGGCCCTCGACCGGCTCTGCCCGAACGGCATCGACGTCAACTTCGAGAACGTCGGCGGCGCGATCATGGACGCGGTGGTCGCGCGGATGAACAACTTCAGCCGCATGCCGCTGTGCGGCCTGATCAGCGGCTACAACCTCGACGGCCTGACCGCCGGGCCGGCCGCACGTCACCGAGTAGGGGTGGGTCCGGCCGCCTGCCCCTACCATTTTTTTTGTACGGAGAACATCCCCATGGCTATCACGGCAGAACAGGTCAAGGCCCTGCGCGATCGCACCGGCGCAGGCATGATGGAGTGCAAGGCGGCGCTGACCGAGACCAACGGCGACATCGAGGAGGCCATCACCGCGCTCCGCAAGCGCGGCCTCGCGAAGGCCGCGACCCGCACCGGGCGCGCCACCAGGCAGGGCGCCGTCGGCACCTACGTGCACATGCCCGTCGCCGACGGCTCGGGGCCGTTCGGCTTCGCCAGGCTCGGCGTCCTCGTCGAGGTCAACTGCGAGTCCGATTTCGTCGCCAAGACCGAGGACTTCAAGACGCTCGTCAAGGAACTGGCCATGCAGGTGGCCGCCGCCGATCCCAAGTGGGTCAGCCGCGAGCAGGTGCCCGCCGCCGACGTCGAGAAGGAGAAGGAGATCTACCGCGCGCAGATGGCCGAGTCGGGCAAGCCGGCCGCCGTCGTCGAGAAGATCGTCGAGGGCAAGCTCGGCAGCTTCTACGAGCGCGCCTGCCTGCTCGACCAGGTGTCGGTCCGCGACGGGTCGGTCAAGGTGTCGCAGATGATCGCGGCCGCCGTGGCCAAGACGGGCGAGAACATCACCGTCTCCCGCTTCGCGCGCTTCAAGCTCGGCGACAGCGAATAGGCTCGGGGCTCAAGGCTCAGGGCCGCGACGATCGACAATGCCGGGCGATGGCCTGCCATCGCCCGGCATTTTCTTTCTCTTCTGTTCTATAATCCTTTCCTGTATGCCATCCGCGCCCGTGACGCCCGCCTACCGACGCATCCTGCTCAAGCTGTCCGGCGAAGCGCTGATGGGCGAGCAGTCCTACGGCATCGACGCGGCCGTCGCCACCCAGATCGCCCGCGACATCGCCGAGGTCCAGGGCCTCGGCGTCGAGGTCGCCATCGTCATCGGCGGCGGCAACATCTTCCGGGGCATCGCCGCCAGCGCCCGCGGGACCGACCGCGCGACGGCCGACTACATGGGGATGCTCGCCACCTGCATCAACGCGCTCGCCCTGCAGGACGCGCTCGAGCACGAGGGGATCACGACGCGGACGCTCACCGCGATCGAGATGCGCGCCATCGCCGAGCCGTTCATCCGGCGGCGGGCCATGCGCCACCTCGAGAAGGGACGCGTCGTCATCCTGGCGGCCGGCACCGGCAACCCGTACTTCACCACCGACACCGCCGCCGCCCTGCGGGCGATGGAGATCAAGGCGGACGTCCTGCTGAAAGCCACCAAGGTGGACGGGATCTACACGGCGGACCCGGTGAAGGTGCCCGACGCCCAGCGCTTCGACACCATCTCGTACCTCGACGTCGTCGTCCGCGGCCTGCAGGTGATGGACGCGACGGCCATCTCGCTCTGCAAGGACAACCGGATGCCCATCATCGTCTTCAACCTGCGCACCCGCGGGCACCTGAAGCGGGCTGTGCTCGGCGAGCGCGTCGGGTCGTTGGTCACCGCGGACTGACCGGGACGGCGCACGCGCCACGCGATCACCAGTCGGAGTGGACCCATGGATGTGAACGATCTGAAGAGCCTGAACGCCGAGGTCAAGAAGCGGATGGCGGGCGCCATCGACCACCTGCGCCACGAACTGGCCGGCGTGCGCACGGGACGGGCCAGCACGGGCATCCTCGACCCGGTGCACGTCGAGGCGTACGGCACGCGGATGCCGCTGAACCAGCTGGCGTCGCTCTCGGTGCCCGAGCCCACGATGATCGTCGCGCAGCCGTTCGACCCCACGCTCATGGGCGCGATCGAGAAGGCGATCCGGGCCTCCGATCTCGGCCTGAACCCGAACAACGACGGCAAGATGATCCGCATCCCGGTGCCGCCGCTGACCGAGGATCGGCGCAAGGAGCTCTCGCGCCACGTGCACAAGATGGCCGAGGAAGCGCGCAACGCCATCCGCACGGTGCGCCGCGACGCCAACGACCGGCTGAAGAAGCTGGCCAAGGACAAGGCGGTCTCCGAGGACGACGAGAAGCGCGGCCTCGAGGAGATCCAGAAGATCACGGACCAGGAAATCAAGCAGGTCGACGAACTGCAGAAGAAGAAGGACGCGGAGTTGCTCTCGCATTAGGGTCGGTTCATCCGCCGCCCCGGCCGGCCTCGACGCCGGCCGGCCCGGGGCCGGCCCTCGGCCGCCGCGCGCCATCCACCAGCGCCGGCCCCCGCCCCATCCCACCGGGCGGCGGGCTCCCGTGTTCCGCCGACGGTAAGCGCTGGCCTCCCGGCGTCGTAATTACCTGAAGCAGCCGTCGTCGAATTCCGCGCATCCTCGCGGTTCGCCGCGTTTCGGGTTCCGAGCGATACAGCGATGCCCAAGCACATCCGGTACGTCGTCATCCTCTCCGCGCTCTCTCTCCCGCTGGCCGCCTGCTCCTCCTCGCCGGACGCCGCGGGCCCGGCCCGCGGCCGCGGCGCGGGCGGGGCGGTTCCCGTCCTGACGGCCACGGTCGCGCAGCAGCCGGTCTCGGTCACGCTGTCGGCCGTCGGCACGGTCGAGGCGATCGCGAGCGTCCAGGTCCGGGCGCAGGTCACCGGGCAGCTCGGCGCCGTGCACTTCGTCGAGGGGCAGGAGGTCGAGAAAGGGCAGCCGCTGTTCAGCATCGACGCGGGGCCGTTCAAGGCGTCCCTCCAGCAGGCCGAGGCCGTGCTGGCGCGCGACAGCGCCACCTGGCAGAACGCGCAAGCCCAGCAGTCGCGCATCGACAGCCTGTTCGTGCGCGGCCTGGTCTCGAAGGACCAGGCCGACTCGCAGCGGGCGAGCGCCTCGGCGCTGGCGGGCACGGTGGCGGCCGACAAGGCGGCCGTCGAGAGCGCCAGGCTCAGCCTGCAGTTCACCGAGATCAAGGCCCCGATCTCCGGCCGCACCGGCTCGCTCAACGTCCACCAGGGCGATCTCGTCCGGGCCAACGACAGCAGCCCCATGGTCGTCATCAACCAGCTGTCGCCGGTCTACGTGGCGTTCTCGGTGCCGGGCCGCTACCTCCCGGCCATCCGCCGCTACCAGGCGGAACGGCCGCTCAAGGTCTCGGCCGGCATGCCGACGGCCGCGGACCAGGCGGGCGCGACGGAGCCAGGGGCGTCGCCCTCCGCCCAGCAGGGGACGGTCACCTTCATCGACAACGCGGTGGACACCACGACGGGCACCATCCGCCTGAAGGGAACCTTCGCCAACGCGGAGCACCAGCTCTGGCCGGGCGCGTTCGTCCAGGTGGTGCTCCAGCTGAGAACCGACCCCCACGCCATCGTGGTGCCGGCCGTCGCGGTGCAGATGTCGCAGGACGGCCCGTACGTCTACGTCGTCACGCGCGACCGCACGGTGGAGATGCGGCCGGTGACCATCGACCGCCAGCAGGGGGACCTGATGGTCCTGGCGGGCGGCGTCCAGACCGGCGAGACCGTGGTGACCGACGGCCAGCTCCGCCTCGTGCCGGGCGCCACCGTGACGGAGCGCGCCGCGCCCCCCTCGCCGGACGCCGCCCCGGCCGCCGCCGGCGGCCGTCGGCGGGGCAACGAGTAGGGCGGAGGCCACGCCATGAACGTCGCCGAACCTTTCATCCGCCGCCCCGTCGCCACCACGCTGCTCGTCCTGTCGATCCTGATCTTCGGCGTGATGGGCTACCGCCAGCTGCCGGTCAACGACCTGCCGACGATCGACTTCCCGACGATCCAGGTCGGCGCCGGCCTTCCCGGCGCGAGTCCCGAGACGATGGCGTCCTCGGTGGCGACGCCGCTCGAGAAGCAGTTCTCGACCATCGCCGGCGTCAGCTCGATCAGCTCGAGCAACTCCCAGGGCAGCACGAACATCACGCTGCAGTTCGACCTCAGCCGCTCGATCGACGCGGCGGCGCAGGACGTGCAGTCGATGATCGCCCGCGCGCAGCACCAGCTCCCGCCGGGCATGCCCTCGCCGCCGTCGTACCGGAAGGTCAACCCGGCCGACGCCCCGGTGCTGTTCCTGACGCTCAGCTCCTCGACGCTGCCGCTCTCCCAGCTCGACCGGTACGCGGAGAACCTGCTGGCGCAGCGCCTGTCGATGGTCAGCGGCGTCGCGCAGGTCAGCGTCTACGGGGCGCAGAAGTTCGCCGTCCGCGTGGACCTGAACCCGCTGGAGCTGGCCTCGCGGATGATCGGCATCGACCAGGTGGCGAACGCCATCGACTCGGCGAACGTCAACCGGCCGACTGGCACGCTCTACGGCCCCGACCGCAACTTCGTGGTCCAGACGGCCGGGCAGCTCATGGACGCCGGCGCCTACGATCGGATCATCGTGGCGTGGCGCACCGGGAGCCCCGTGCGCCTGGGTGACATCGCCCACGTCTACGACGGCATCGAGAACGATCGGAACGCGAGCTGGTACAACGGCGCCCGGACGATCTACCTCGCCATCCAGCGGCAGCCCGGGACGAACACGGTCGAGGTCGTCGACGCCATCAAGGCGGTGCTGCCGCAGCTCGAGCAGCAGCTGCCGGCCTCGGTCCGGCTGGGCGTGCGCTTCGACCGCTCGGTGGCGATCCGCGACTCGGTCAACGACGTCAAGTTCACGCTGCTGCTGACGGTCGCGCTGGTCGTGCTGGTGATCTTCCTGTTCCTGCGGAACGTCTCGGCGACGATCATCCCCAGCCTCGCGCTCCCCTTCTCCATCGTCGGCACGTTCGCGGTGATGTACGTGCTCGGCTACAGCCTCGACAACCTGTCGCTCATGGCGCTCACGCTGTCGGTCGGCTTCGTCGTCGACGACGCGATCGTCATGCTGGAGAACATCGTCCGGCACATGGAGATGGGCAAGCCGCGCCTGCAGGCGGCGCTCGACGGGTCGAAGGAGATCGCCTTCACCATCGTGTCGATGACGCTGTCACTGGCGGCCGTCTTCATCCCGGTCCTGTTCATGGGCGGCGTCGTCGGGCGGCTGATGCACGAGTTCGCCGTCACCATCGGCGCGGCCATCCTCGTCTCGGGCCTCGTCTCGCTGACGCTGACGCCGATGCTGTGCAGCCGGTTCCTCAAGGCGCCGCACTCCATCCGGCACGGGCGGTTCTACAACGGCATGGAGCGGCTGTTCGACGCCTGGCTGCGCGGCTATTCCTGGTCGCTGCGCCAGACGATCCGGTTCAAGGGCGCGACGATGGCCGTGTCGGCCCTGCTGCTGGTCGGCACCGTCTACCTGTTCATGCGGATCCCGATGGGGTTCATCCCCAACGTCGACACCGGCCAGCTGAGCGGCCAGATCGAGACGCTCCAGGGGCTCGGCTTCGACGCGACGGTGGCCCGCGTGAAGGACGTGATGAACGTCCTGGCCCACGACCCGAACGTCGCCGGCTACACCGCCAACGCCGGCGATTCGGGCGGCCGGGTGAACGTGGACCTGAAACCGCGCGACCAGCGCACGCTCACCGCCGACCAGGTGATCGAGGAGCTGCGGCCGAAGCTGGCCCGGATTCCCGGCATCAAGGTCTTCCTGACCAACCCGCCGGCGATCCGGATCGGCGGCATGATGACGCGCAGCCAGTACCAGTACACGCTGCAGGACCCCGACACCGACGAACTGTACAAGTCGGCGCCGAAGTTCGAAGCGGCGCTGCGGTCGGTGCCGGGCCTCGAGGACGTGACGTCGGACCTGCAGATCAAGAACCCGCAGGTCAGCGTGGACCTCGACCGCGATCACATCGGGGCGCTCGGCCTCACGGCCGACCAGGTGGAGCGGGCGCTCTCGTCGGCCTACAGCAGCATGCAGGTCTCGCAGATCTTCGCGCCCGACGACGAGTACCAGGTCATCCTGCAGGTGGAGAAGCGGTACCAGCGCGACCCGGCCGCCCTGTCGATGCTCTACCTCACGACCCCCACGGGCAGCCTCGTCCCGCTGTCGACCGTGGTGCGGACGCACCAGGCCGTCGGCCCGCTCTCGGTCAACCACACCGGGCAGCTGCCGTCGGTCACCCTGTCGTTCAACCTCAAGCCGGGCGTCGCGCTCGGCGACGCGGTGGCGCGCGTCGAGCAGGTCGCGCGCGAGACGCTGCCGGCGACGGTGTCGGGCAGCTTCCAGGGGACGGCGCAGGCGTTCCAGGACTCGATCAAGGGGCTCGGCTGGGTGCTCGCCCTCGCCGTGTTCGTCATCTACGTCGTGCTGGGCGTCCTCTACGAGAGCTTCATCCACCCCCTGACGATTCTCTCCGGCCTCCCGGCCGCCGGCTTCGGCGCCCTGCTCACGCTGCTGCTGTTCGGCCACGACCTGAACATCTACGCGTTCGTCGGGATCATCATGCTCGTCGGGCTGGTGAAGAAGAACGGCATCATGATGATCGACTTCGCGATCGAGGCGAGGCGGCGGGACCGGCTCAGCCCGGCCGACGCGATCCACGAGGCGTGCCGGGTGCGCTTCCGCCCGATCATGATGACGACGATGGCGGCGCTGATGGGCACGCTGCCGATCGCGCTCGGCATGGGCTCCGGGTCCGAGGCGCGCCGGCCGCTGGGCCTGGCGGTCGTCGGCGGCCTGCTCGTGTCGCAGACGCTGACGCTCTACGTCACCCCGGTCTTCTACATCTACATGGAGCAGTTCCAGGGATGGCTGGCGAACCGCCGCGAAGCGTCGCGGCCCGCCCTGCGGTCGGCGGCGGCGGAATAGCCGGGCGAGCGCATCGTGCGCCGCCCGCCAGGCGGAAGGAGGACCGTGAGCGCGGCCCGCATCAGGCTCGACCCGAACCGCCTGCGAATCTTCCTCGAGGCCACGCGCAGCGGCAACTACACCGTGGCCGCGCGGCGGCTCCACATCACCCCGTCGGCCGTCAGCCACGCCGTCCGGTCGCTCGAGGAGTCGGCCGGCCGTCCGCTCGTCGAGTGGCGCCACCGGCGGCTGACGCTCACCGACGACGGCGAGTACGTCCGCGGGCTCGGCGAGCGGGTCTTCCAGGACATCGACCAGGCCGAGCACGTGCTGTCGATGCGCGCGCCGGGCGGCACGCAGGTGATCACCATCGGCGCCACGGTCGAGTTCGGCACCTCGGTGCTCATCCGCAAGCTCCGGCCGCTCGTTGACGCCGCCCCCTGGCTGCGCATCCACTTCCGCTTCCGCGACGACCTCGGCCCGGTGCTGCTGCGCGACGAGATCGACATCGCGGTGGACTGCGCGGTCCACGCGCACCCCTCGCTCTCCGCGACGCGCCTGTTCCGCGAGAAGTACCTGATCGTCGCCTCCCCCGCCTTCCTGCGCGAGCACCGCGTCAGGCAGCCGCCGGATCTCGAGCGCGTGCCGGTCCTGTCGCTCGACCAGGACGGCGCGTGGTGGGCCAACGCCCTGCGCTCGATCCCCGGGCGCCACCGCCCGGCGCTGCGGCACATCGTCCAGGTGGACCAGGTCAGGGGGATGGTGCACGCCGCCCTGGAAGGCTACGGCGTGGCGCTGCTGCCGAAGTACACGGCCGTCGGGAAGGTGGCCCGGCGCGAGCTGGACGTGCTGTTCCCGCGGCTGCGCCTGGTCGAGGACTGGTTCTGCGTCTACCAGAAGCGCGCCAACGCGTCGCGCGACAAGAACCGCGCGGTCACCGAGTTCCTGCTCCGCATGGACGTGACCGAGTTCGGCGACGCCATCACCGGCGCCAGGGACTGAACCCGGCCGCCGCGCTCAGCGCCATGGCCTCGGGTGCCCGTGCCACAGCGTCCAGAACGCGGCCACGACGACGGCCAGCGACAGCACGGAAAGCACGAGGTCGGCATGGGGGGTCATGGCCCGTCCTCCTTTCCTGTGTCGATGGTCACGCCGCCGTGTTACAACGGTGTTTCAGGGCCGGCCCGGCCGGTCACGCGCCGGGACGAATCCGAGTCTCTCTACCGTGGAGGCCGCGATGCCGATCTTGGATGAGAAGGTGCGGGAGCAAGTGAGGAAGGCGCTGGCCGATCTGACGCGGCCGGTCCGGATCGTCATGTTCACCCAGGGCGAGGGCGGGGCGCTCGAATGCGACTACTGCCAGCAGACGCGCGAACTCGCCGAGGAAGTCGCGGGCACGTCGCCCCAGGTGACGCTCGAGGTGCGCGATTTCGAAGCCGACGCCGAGCTGGCCAAGACGTACGGCGTTGACAAGATCCCGGCCCTCGTCCTGCTGGCCGACGGCACCCCGCCGAGGGATGTCGGGATCCGGCTCTACGGCATCCCCGCCGGCTACGAGTTCAGCGCGTTCATCGAGGACCTGCGCCTGCTCGGCGGCGGCGAGCCCGGCCTCAGGGAGGACACGGTGCGGGCGCTGGGGCAGCTGAAGAGCCCCGTGCACCTCCAGGTCTTCGTGACGCCGACTTGACCGTATTGCCCGCGGGCCGTGGTGCTCGCTCACAAGCTCGCGATGGCCAGCGACCTGGTCACCGCCGACATGGTGGAATCGACGGAGTTCCCCCACCTGGCCGGCAAGTACAGCGTCTACGGGGTGCCCCATACGGTGGTGAACGAAACCGTCCACGTCGAGGGCGCCGTCCCCGAAGCCACCCTGATGTCCCAGATCATGACCGCGCTCGGGAGCCAGAGGGCCTGAGCGTCCGGGAGGGTCACCGGTCGTCCGGGCCGGGGACCCTCACTCCCTCCGCCTCGCAGAGCGCGCTGAAGCGCGCCCGCTCCCTCCCGTCGCCAAAGTCGATCAGGTCGCCGTACGGCCGCTGCAGCATGTCAACCAGGTCGGCCGCCTGCGGGTCGGCCGTCGCCGGCAGGCTCCGCCGGACCTCGGCCAGGTCGATCCGGCTCAGCTTGAGCGGCAGGAACGCCGCGATCGTGCCCGACAGGCCGGGCAGCACGCCCAACCCTTCCGACAGGATGACCTCGCGAGCCGCGGCCACGCGCTTCTCCCCCAGGCGGCCCAGGACTCCCAGGTACTTCTGGTGCAGCACCCATTCGTTGACGAGGAACGCGGCCTCCCCGGGATCGAAGCGCCTCCAGAACGCGACCGGGGACCGCGGATCGACGAGGCAGCCGATGACGAACGCGCCCGCGTGGTAGCCGGACAGGCCGCGGCCCAGGCAGGAAGACGCCGCCATCCGGAACAGGCGCGCCCTCCGATCGTCGGTCAGCAGCGCGAACGCCGTCATGTTGACCAGGTGCATGCCGAGCGTGGTCTCCAGCAGCCGGCGCACGAGGTCGTCCGCCCTGGCGTCGAAGCAGCGGTTGACGAATTCGCGGGCGCGGTCCGCGTCGCCGCGCAGCTCGCCGTAGCGGATGGCATGGCCGAGATCCTCGAGGCTCTCGAAGCCCGAGGCGTCCACGCGCTCGAGGATCCGGCGGTACTCCCGGTAGTAGTCGGCCAGCCGCTCGAAGCGCGGGCGCTCGGCCGCGCTGAGCTCGACCGGCTCCCCCGCCATGAACCGCAGCAGGCGCGCCGGCGCGAACACGGCCCGCCCGGCGTAGAGCGTGCGGTGGCGGCTCGAAATCGTGACCCAGTCCCCTTCCCCGATCTCCCGGCCGGCCCCGTTGACCAGCCGCCGGCGCGCCTTGTCGATCCGGACGCCGTCGGCCTCGAGGTTCAGCAGCGCGGGGATCCCGAGATTCTGCGCCGTCGTCACGACGTGGATGGCGGCGGGACTCAGGCTGCAGATGCCGCGCACCCGCTGCATGTCCATCGCGTCCTGGGGAGTGAACCGGTCCTTGGCGAGGATCGCCCGGGACGGATCCGGGTGCTCCGGCGAGCTGTCGGCGGCGACGGCGAACGAGAGCCTCCCGGTGACGACCGTGCGCGGCAGGACGGCCACGCCCCGGGCGAACGGCTCGAGCGTGTGAACCGAGGCCGGATCGATCGCGTCGGACTCGATCTGGCGGATGTGGCCCGGCCTGATGACCTGCCGGACGCGCGCGGCGTCGATCCGGCCGGCGCGGTGCAGGTCCATGACGGCGGTCAGCATCGCCGAGCCGGTCATCTCGGCCGCGTTGACCTGCAGGACCGTGAACGTGCCGTGGACGCCCGTGAACTCCACCATCACCGGGGCGGCGAAGACGTCCTCGAGCTGCAACAGGCGGTTCCAGAAGTGGTAGACGGCCGGGAACTCCGCCCGCGTCTCGTCCCGCGTCGCGAAGCGCGCCTCCCGGGGCGCGAGCCGGCCGGTCATCAGGTCCTCGCCGAAGACCGCCTTGGCGTACTGCAGGAAGACGCCCTTCCCCGTCGCGGGATCGCGGCTGTAGAGAACCCCGGCGTAGGACCGGTCGTCGATGACCGAGCAGACCATCCGCTGGAAGATGACGGCCGGGTAGTGCGTCTCCCGCCGCATGAAGTTCCTGAGGACGTCCAGGTGCTCGTCGTAGTGGCGATAGGCGCACTCGAGGAAGAACCGGATCTGGCCGAACGCGTCGGTCAGGAGGTGCGGCGCGCGCCGCGCGATCAGCGCCTCGACGCGGCCGACGAGCCGCTCGGTCTCGGCGCGCGTGAGGTCCGGCCGCAACTCCCCCTCGAGATCGGCGTACGCCGCCGGGTCGAGCGCCTCGAGGATCGTCTTCCGGTTGTTCAGGCGGATGCGGACGGCGCCGTCGGCGCCGTACCGGGCCGGCAGGCCGGGAAGGAGATCCGGCGTCAGGCCGACGTTGAGATAGGTCGGCATGAAACCCGGAATGTACTCGGACACCGCCGACCGCATCGCGATCAGCAGCGGGTGCCGGGGATCGCCGAGCCGCCGGCCGGTCAGCACCTCCAGGTTGCCGACGACGTCCCGCACCGCCCGCTCGCGTTCGGCAGGCGGCAGGCCGAACGCGCGGGCCGACAGGAGGTTGAAGTCGGCCGTCTGGAACCCCCGCCGCGACAGGTCCATCAGGATGGCCCCCTTGTGGCTGACTTCGTCCTCGCCGAACGTGCCGGCCGACGTGTAGGGGATGACGACGGCGTTCTCGACGAGGGGCCGGCCGGCGAACCGCGCCGAAATCGAGCGGTGAAGCGCGGCGGTGCGCCGGTCCAGGTCGGCCGCGGCCGCCCAGTCGCCTCGCCTCGCCCTGTGGATGAGGCCGACGTGTTCGGCGGCCAGTTCGAGGGGCACGCGGTCGAGATAACGCACGTCGCTGTCGCGAACCATCGCCGTGCAGGCGGATCCACCGCGCAGGACGTAATCGATCTCGGGGGGCGCGTAGCCGGCGTGGCGGCCGAGCCTGGCGCCCCGCAGGCGATGCTCGATGTTCGCGGCGACGACGCGCGCGCTCGTGTACTCCGAACGCACGTCGGTCAGGCTGAGGATGGGACCGAACGCGTCGACCGCGAGTGCGCTCTGGGAGGGACTGTCGGCCCTCGTCATCGCGTGCCTCCGCGGGGGCTCGGGCGTTCGAGGGGCGCGGGCGATCCGGACTGAACGGCCGCATCCGATTATAGCCCGCCCCGAGGCCGGGCGGCCGCCCGGGCACAGCCGCCGGCATGACTCGCTGGAGATGGTAGATTAGAGGCCCGGCAGATTTGGTTCCTGGGAGAGGCCGACATGCTCGATCGTCGTCTCGGCGTGCTCTCGATGGCCTGCATGGCCGTGGCGGTGGCCGCGCTCGGGCAGCCGCGGCCGGAGGCCGCGCGGCTCGACGCCTTCCTCCGCTCGCGGTTCGGCCTGACTCCGCAGCAGGTGGCGCTGGTCCGCCAGGGGCAGCCCGTGGCGGTCGCCTTGCCGACGACGGTCGCGCGCGAGATCCGGGTCGGAGGGGCCATCCACGTCCGCGCCACCGCCGAGCGCGTGACGAACCTGCTGCAGGACGTCGAGCGGCTCGAATCCGGCGAAGGCTTCATCAGGACGAAGCGGCTCAGCGACCCGCCGCGCCTCTCGGATTTCAACGACCTGGCCCTGCCGGCCGAGGACATCGCGGCGCTGCGCACGTGCCGCCCCGGCAACTGCGAGGTGAAACTCGGCACCGGCGCCTTCGACCTGCTGGCGAAGTTCGACTGGTCCGCGCCAGACGTCACGGGCCGCATCAACGAGCTGGCGCGCCAGCTGTCGCTCGGCTACATCGACGCGTACCGCCGCGGCGGCGACGCGGAACTGGCGGTCTACCGCGACTCGGCCAGGCCGCAGTTCATCGCCGCCGAGTTCGCCGACATGGTGACGCACGCCGGGCTGTGGCCCGAGATCCTCCGCCCGCTCGACGACTACCTGCTCGGTTATCCGAAGACGCCCGCGCCGCCGGGCAGCACGAACTTCTTCTACTGGTCGCTGGCCGACTTCGGCCTCAAGCCGGTCATCCGCCTCAATCACGTCGTCGTGTTCCGGACCGGGCTCGCCGAGGGCCCCGAGGACGTGGTGGCCGTCAAGCAGCTCTACGCGAGCCACTACTTCCACACGGCGCTCGAACTGCGCGCGGTCGTGGCCGACGAAGGCCCGGATCCGGCCGGTTCGACCGTCGTGATCCTGAACATGGCGCGGTCCGACGGCCTGACCGGCCTGTTCGGCGGGATCATCAAGTCGAAGGCGCGGGCCGGGTCGCGCCAGGGCCTCGAGAGCGCGCTGGCGGCGATCCGGAGGATGGCCGAGAGCCGAACAGGGGGCGACGGCGCGTTGAGCGCCGCCCGCCTCATGACTTCACGCGCACCCGGTACTTCAGCACCGTGGTCCCTCCCGCCGCCACCGGCACCTCGAACCGCGCGGCGAAGGCACTCGTCTTCGTCCACGCCTGCGACGCGGACAGCATCTCCCAGTCGCCGCCGATCGGCTCGTTGACCTCCACCGAGATCGGCGCGTCCTTGTGATTGCGGAGCGTGATCTCGAAGGCCACCTCGGAGAGCGAGCTCGACAGCCGCCGGTAGTCGGTCTGCTTCCGCTCGCAGACGATGTCGAAGGCGTTGCCGATGTGCAGGTCCAGCGTCTCGTCCTTCGGCGTGTGGTCGATCCGGTCCTCCCCCGCGAACTGCACGCCCCCCTTCGAGTCGGCCTGGTAGACGCGGACGATGCCGGCCGGCATCGGGACGCCGAGCCCCGCGCGCTCGTCGTTCCGGAAGCGGTAGTAGACCTGCACCGGCTCGCGCGCGGGGGCGCCGGGCGTTTGCGGCGCGCGGTAGAACATCGGCTGCCCGTTGACCACGAAGCGCTTCTCCACCGGCACCGAGGGCGAGCCGAGCAGCGCCAACTGCTTGGTCTCGTTGTTGTTCACGGAGGTGCGGCGCTGGAGCGTGTACAGGTGGTACTCCGAGAAGGCCTCCTGCTGCATCCCGGGCGCGGCCGCCGCCAGCGCCATCTTCGCCTGCATCCGCCCGTCGAGCGGCCCCGCCTCCTCGGCCACGCGGTTGACATCGCCCGCGAT
>JAJXZZ010000399.1 GCA_021779795.1 Acidobacteriota bacterium
GGCGCCGCGGCCGCGGCGGGCGCCGGGGCGGCCCATCCGCCGGTGTTCGAGCCGCTGCCGTCGAACCAGGCGCTGCTCGCGCGCCTCGAGCGGGAGCTGGCGGCGCATGGGGCGTCGTACCGGCCCGAGGAAGCGGTGCGCTCGGCGGGCGACCGCGCGTACTTCGTCAGCCGGGCGGCGTCGCTGCTGGCCGACGACTCGTGGGAGCGGCGCAACCTGGGCGTCAAGCTGCTCGGCCTGCTGGGCGCGCGCGAGCAGGTGCGCCTGCTGCTGGCGCTGCTCGCCGACAAGCGGCCGGCGCCGCTCGTCAAGCGGATGCTCGGCGGCGACTTCTACCAGGTCGGCTTCATCCGGCGGAACGCCATCACGGCGCTCGGCCGGATCGGCGAGGTGTCGCCGGAGGTCGAGGCGGCGCTGGTCGCCGCCTTCCGCGATCCCTATTTCGAGGTGCGGGCCGAAGCGGCGCGCGTCGCGGCCAGGCTGTCGCCCGTGCTGACGCGGCGCGCCGACGTGGCGGCCGGCCTCGTGCGCCTGCTCCCGGACCGCTGGCTCGAGGTGGCCGCGGCCGCGGCGCAGGCGCTCGGCGAGGTCGGGACGTCCGCCGACGCGTTGCCGGCCCTGCTGGGCCTGAGCGAGGCGCGCTTCTGGCGCCTGCGGGCCGCCGCGCTCCAGGGGCTGGCGTCGCTGCTCGAGCGCGGCGAGGCGGGGGAGCCGGCGGCGCTCATCGACGGCCTGAACCGCTTCGTGCTCACCTCCACCGACTTCAGGCCCGAGTTCGAGATCAAGCGGCTCTACGGCCGCCTGCTGCGCACGATTGCCGCCCGGGAAGGAGGCGACCGGTGATCTACCTGCTCGGCGCGCTGCTTCACGCGAGGGTCGGCAACCCGGGGCTGCTGCGCCTCTCGGAGTACCTGAGCGTGCGCGCCATCGGCGCCGCGCTCACCGCGATCGTCCTGACGCTCATCGTCATGCCGCGCTTCATCTGGTACCTGCACAAGCGGGGACTGGTGGACCAGTGGCGCGACACCGGCGTGCCGTCGGCCTTCGACAAGGCCGGGACGCCGGTCATGGGCGGCACCATCATGATCGGCTGCATCGTCATCGGCACGCTGCTCTGGTGCAACCTGGCCAGCCCGTACGTGCTGACGGTGCTGGTGGCGCTGCTCTGGTTCGGCGCCATCGGTCTGGTGGACGACGTGGCCAAGTGGAAGACCGGGTCGGGCAACTCGGGGATGACCGAGGCGATGAAGCTCCTGCTGCAGGGGGTGTTCGCGGCCGCGTTCGTCGCGCTGCTGGCCAGCCCGTGGTCGCCGCTGCCGGCGCGCGACGCCGCCACGCTCTACGTGCCGTTCCTGAAGTTCCCGATCGCCCGCTCGGCGCTCGTCTACCTGCCGTACGTCTTCGTGTTCATGATGCTGGTCGGCAACGCGGTGAACATCACCGACGGGATGGACGGCCTGGCGATCGTGCCGTCGGTGTTCGTGGTGAGCGTGCTCGGCTTCTTCGCCTACATCATGGGCAACGCGATCTGGGCGAAGTACCTCTTCTACCCGCTGCTGCCCGGGGCGGGCGAGCTGATCGTGTTCTGCGCGGCGTTCGCGGGGGCGGGGATCGGCTTCCTCTGGTACAACGCCTACCCGGCGCAGATCTTCATGGGCGACGCCGGGTCGCTCGCCATCGGCGGGTGCATCGCCACGCTCTCGGTGCTCCTGAAGCAGGAGGCGCTGTTCCTCATCCTCGGCGGCCTGTTCGTCGTCGAGGCGGCGACGTCGCAGATCCAGGACAAGATCGGGATCAAGTGGCTCGGCCGCCGGCTGTTCTACCGCGCGCCGTTCCACCACCAGATGCAGCACACGGGGCTGGCCGAGACGAAGGTGGTCATCCGGCTGTGGATCATTTCGGGGATGCTCGCGCTCGCCGCGCTGGCGACGGTCAAGCTGCGCTGAAGGGCGGCTGTCGGCTGTCGGCGGTCGGTGGTCGGTGGTCGGTAGGGCAACCCTTTAGGGTTGCCTGCGGCAAGGCTGAAGCCTTGCCCTACGGCTCAGGGCTCAAGGCTCAAGGAGAGCCGTCTGCCGGCTACGCAAGGTGATGGCCGTAATCTCGCCCGGGCGGAACAGGCGCATCGGCGGCCCCCAGAAGCCGGTGCCGCGCGAGACGACCAGCGTCATCCCGTTCACGTCGTAGCGCCCGGCGACGTAGGGATACATCAGCTTCACAACGTAGGTGAACGGCCAGATCTGGCCGGCGTGGGTGTGGCCCGACAGCATCAGGCCGACGCCGAGCTCGGCGGCCCGTTCGACCGACCAGGGGCTGTGCGACAGGAAGATGGTCGCGCCCGCGGGCCGGTGCTCGAGCGCCTGGTCCACGGGATGGTCGCCCAGGCCGAACTGGCGGCGCGCCGAGAGGTCGTCCACGCCGGCCAGCACGAGGCCGGGGACGATCTCGACGGCCCGGTCGCGCAGGAGCGTGATCCCCGACGCGTCGAACACGCGCAGCGAGCGGTCGAGCCCCGCGTAGTACTCGTGGTTGCCGAGCACGCCCCACACGCCGAGTCTCGCGCGCAAGTTCCGGAACAGCGGCGCCAGGGATTGCGCCAGGACGCCGTCCTGATCGACGAGGTCGCCGGTGACGAGCACGAGATCGGGCCGCAGCGCCTCGACCTCGGCCAGCCGTTGCCCGACCCACCGCGCGCCGAGCAGCGGCCCGACGTGCAGGTCCGAGAGCTGGACGATGCGCAGGCCGTCGTACTCCGGGCGCAGGCCCGACACGCGGACCTCGTGCTCGCGCACCTCGGGCGGCCGCAGGCCCTGCGCGAGGGCGACGACGCTGAGGAGGCCGGCCGCGCCGACGGCCAGCATCCGCACCGGCCGCCAGGAGCCGGGCATCAGCCACCCGAAGCCGGTCACCAGGTCGGCGGCCAGCAGGCAGACGACGAGCAGGAAGAGCACGCCGACCCACGTGCTGGCTGTCACGTCGAGCGGCAGCGCCGCCCGGCCCGCCGACCGCGACAGCCACTGCGCCAGCGGGAAGCTGAGCCAGAGCGCCACCGCCGCCACGGTCAGGCCGACGTGCCACCCGGCAGAGGGCTCAGCCGGCAGGTTCCACACCCTGGACACCACATACACGTGCATGAGTGTCCACACGCCGAGCACGATCAGCAGGAAGGTCATGATGCGGCCGCGACTGTCCTCGAAGGCAGGGGACATGGATAGGGATATGGTATA
>JAJXZZ010000027.1 GCA_021779795.1 Acidobacteriota bacterium
AGCATCGCCCGGGCCGCCGCCCCGACGGCGGCCACCGTGCCGAACAGGCCCGCGTGGCCGGCCACGCCGCCGAGCGCCGCGGCATTCTCGTCGTGCACCCGGTCGGGCGGAACGGCATCGGCGCGAGTCGGCGCCACCCGCCCGGGCGCGTCGGCCGGAACCCCGAACCCGATCGCGAGGGGGGCCTCGGCCTCTCCCGGCAGGGCACCGGCTGCCCCGAGGGGCCCGCGCAGCCGCTCGAACTGGGCGTCGAGCGGCACGCCTTCCAGTCGTTCGAGCGCGAACCCCAGCAGGATGAACCCGAGGTCGCTGTAGACGCTGCGCGATCGCGGCTCGTACTCGAGCCCCTCGGTCGCGAGGGCTGCCGCGAACGCCTCCCGCCCTTCGCACGTCTCGTAGTACGGGCGGTGGGCCGGCAGGCCCGAGGCGTGGGCGAGGAGGTCGACGACGCGGACGCGGCCGCGCTCGCCTTCGGCCGGCCACGCCGGGACCAGGTCGGCGACCGGCGCGTCGAGATCGAGGCGGCCGTCGTCGGCGAGCCGCATCGCGATGAGGCTCGTGGCGAGGACCTTCGTGAGAGAGGCCAGGTCGAAGATCGTGTCGTCCCGGGCGGACGGCGCGGACGGCTCGAACGTCAGGCGGCCGCAGGCCTCGCGCCACAGCACGCGCCGCCTGGTCCCCGCCTCGACGACCGCGCCCGGGAAGACGCGCGCCGCGGCCGCCTCGTGGAGGACGCGCCTGGCCGCCTCGAAGGGTGCCATGGCGGCTCTACTGCGCGAACGCGGCGCGGGACACGCGGTCGAGGTACTCAAGCCCGCGCGGCGGGCTCACGAGCGCGTCGTACGAAAAAAGGACGACGCCCGCGGCGCCGAGGCGGCGGGCGAGGCGGATGTTCTCCACCGTCTCGGACGAGGACAGCCGGTAGGCCCCGATGCCGGCCCAGACGGCCTGCGGGCCGGCCGCCTTCGTCGCCTGCGACAGTTGCCCGGTGAAGGCGTCGCGGTCGGCCGCGTAAGCCATCGGGCACACCACGTCGAGCAGGCCTCGCTGCGCCCATTCGCCCCAGGGCTGGAGACGGCGGCTCTCCGCCTCGGCCGGGTCGGGGACGACCGCGGCCGACAGGATGGCTCCCTTGCGCCGGGCCTTGACGCTCGCCCGGATCCGGGCCACCAGGTCGGTGAGCCGCGCGATGCGGAACGCCCGCCACCGGTCCGGCAACGCCTCGGGCCACGCCGTCAGGTCCGGGCCGACCGCCTGCTCCCGCTGCCGGCGCGCCGGCTCGTCGAGGCCACTCAGCACGTCGTCGCGGAACGCCTCCAGGGCGGCGCGGCTGTAATCGAACTCGTCGCTCGGGTAGCGGACGTAGTCGAGGTGAATGCCGTCCACCGCGTACCGCGCGGCGACGTCGGCGACCACCGCCACCGTCGCGTCGGCCGCGTCGGCGGGGATCGGCGAGACGAACAGCCCCTCGACGTTGGCGCCCTGCGCCTTCGTCCAGCGCGTCAGCTTGTCCAGGTACAGCTGGCTCTGCGGGTCGAGCACCGACATCTCGCGCGCGATCGCGCGCGGCACCATCAGCCACTCGGGATGGCGGTAGATGACGTGCGCGCGGGAGGCGGGCAGCCAGGTGGCGCTCGAGACCAGCGCGATGTCCATCCAGGCGTGCACGCGGATCCCGCGGGCGTGCGCGAGCCGGATGGTTTCGGCGAGCGGGTCGAACGAGTCGGGCTGGGCGGCCAGCGCCTCGGCCCGCGGCTCGAGCCCGCCGGTGAAGAACGCGTCGCCGCGCGCGCGGACCTGGACCAGCAGCGTGTTGAAGCCGCCGGCCTTGGCCGACTTCACCATCGCCGCCACGGCCGCCGGGCTCGTCAGCGACGCGCTCTTCACCCAGAGCGCCCGCACCTCCGGCTCCGGCGGCTTCGGCGGGGCGGCGGCGAGCGTGGCGAGGAACACGGCGGCCAGCAGGCCGGCCAGGAGAACGGCGACGGGTCGGCGCATGCTGGAGTGGCGAAGCGGTGATGGGCAGGCAGGTCGCATCAGAAGATTCCCCACGCTATCAGGGCGATGCGCGCTTGTCAAAAGCGGCGGTCGGCCTGATCCCTGAGCCTTGAGCCCTGAGCCTTGAGCCTTCGTGTTGACAACCGCCCGGGCGCGTTCATATCCTCCGGTGTGTCGTCGGCCATGCCCGCTTCCGGGGAAGGACGGTCGCTCATGCACCACGTCATCGGCATCGACGCAGGCGGAACCAAGACGCACGGGCTGCTGGCCGACGCCGACGGCCGCGTGGTCGCGGAGGCCGTCGGCCCGGCCGCCAACATCAGCACCGGCGGAGAGCTGGCGGTCGAGAAGGCTCTCCACCAGGTGATCGACCAGCTGCTGGCATCGCGCGACGTGGCGCCGGCGGCCATCGCGATCGGCATGGCGGGCGCCGAGCGCCCGGAGGACTTCGCCTACGTCAACGCGATCCTGCACCGCCTCGCCCGGCGGACGCGGACCCTCGTCGTCAACGACGCGCTTATCGCGCTGGTGGCCGGGGCGGGGGACGGCCCGGGCGTCGTGCTCATCTCCGGCACCGGGTCGATCGCCTACGGGCGGAGCCGCGGCAACCGGTCGGCGCGCGCCGGCGGGTGGGGCTACGTACTGGCCGACGAGGGCAGCGGCTACTGGATCGGGCGGCAGGCGCTGACGGCCGTCATGCGCGAGTTCGACGGCCGCGGGCCCGCGACCGCGCTGACGCCGGTCATCCTGTCGCACCTCGGCCTCGGCGGCGCGATCGAGATCGGGCCGCGCGTCTATCGCGGCGACCTGGCGGTCGCGGCCATCGCGGCGCTCGCGCCGCTGGTCGGCGCGGCGGCCGCGGCAGGAGACGCGGTGGCGGGCGCCATCATGGGCGGCGCGGCGGAGGAGCTGAGCCGCGCGGCCGCGGCGGTGATCCGGGCGCTCGACATGGGGACCGACGAGTTCCCGTGCCTGCTGTCGGGCGGAACGCTGGGCCTGGAGAGCCTGGCGGCGGATGTCGCGCGCCATGTCGCCCGGGCCGCGCCGGGCGCGAGGGTGCGGCGGCTCGCGGAACCGCCGGCCGCCGGGGCCGTTCGTCTCGCGCTGGAGGAACTGGCCGGCGGGGCCAGCCTCCCGCGGCCCCGGTGAGCCCGGGGCGGGTCAGGGGCGCGACGGAGTCCCGGCCGCGCCGCTCGACTCGAGCAGCCGGCGCAGGCGCGGCTCGACGTCCTCCCCGATCGCCTCCCGGACCACGTCGTCGGCGCGCTTCAGGCGGGCGAGGGCCTGCCGGTAGTTGAGGCCGGTCTTCTGCATGACGATCGCGACCTTGACGTTCCAGCGCGCCTGCTTGAGCAGCTTGCCGGCCGCCTCGTAGTCCACGCCGCCGACGATGACGAGGATCCGCCGGGCGCGGTCCTTGAGCTTCTCGGATGTCGTCTGGACGTCCACCATCAGGTTGCCGTACGTCTTGCCGACCCGGACCATGGCGGCCGTGGTGAGCATGTTGAGCACCATCTTCGTCGCGGTCCCGGCCTTGAGGCGCGTGGACCCGGCGATGACTTCCGGGCCGACGGCCGGGGCGATCGTGAGGTCGACGAACGCCTGCAGCTCGGTGCGCGGGTAGCAGGTGACGAAGACGATCTTGGCGCCGGCGCGCCGCGCGCGGTTGAGGCCGCCGCGGACGAACGGCGTCATGCCGCTGGCCGAGACGCCGACCACGACGTCCTTCGACGTGGGCCGCAGCCGCGCGAGCGCCCTCGCCCCCTCCTCGTAGTCGTCCTCGACCCCTTCACGCGCCTGCACGAGGGCGCGGTGCCCGCCGGCCATGACCGCGCGCACCAGCGACGGGGCGGTGCCGAAGGTCGGGGGGATCTCGGCGGCTTCGAGCGCCCCCAGGCGCCCGCTGGTGCCGGCGCCGATGAAGAACAGCCGCCCGCCCCGCCTGATCGCCTGGCTGATGATGTCGACGCCGAGCGCGATCCGCTCCTTCTCCTTCGCCACGGCGGCGATGACCTTGCGGTCCTCGTCGGCCATCAGGTCGATGATCGCCGAGGGCGAGAGCTTGTCGATGCCGAGGCTGGAGGGGTTGATCGCCTCGGTGGGGAGCTGCTGCCATTTCGAGTGCACAACCATAGTCGGACCTGCGCCCAAAGGGGGAACGGAGAATACTAGCCTTCCTGACCGCCCGGCGCAACGTCGCGCGGGCGCCGCGCTTGACTCGGGCGGCGCCGCCGGACGAAGCTAGCCTCGCATGCCCCAGCCGGACCCGTCGGCGGCCGTTGACGCCTATCTCGACCACCTCCGCGTCGAGCGGCGCCTCGCGCGCCTGACCCTCGAGAGCTACAGCCGCGATCTCGCCGGGCTGGCCCGGTTCGCCGAGTCGGCCGGCCTCGCCGTGGAGCGGCTGACCAGGCAGGACCTCGAGGCGTTCGTGCGCGAGCTGATGGCGTCGGGGCTGTCGCCGCGGTCGGTCGCCCGCGCCGTCGCGTGCGTGCGCGGGTTCTACCGCTTCCTCGTGCTCGACCGCCGGCTGGAGACGAGCCCGGCCGACGACCTGCGCCCGCCCCGCGCCTGGCCCGCGCTGCCGCGGTTCCTGTCGGTGGACGAAGTCGATCGGCTGCTCGCCGCGCCCGACGTCGGCACGCCCCGGGGCGTGCGCGACCGGGCGATGGCGGAGCTGCTCTACGCCACGGGCCTCCGCGTGTCGGAGCTGGTGGGCCTGCGGGCGGTGGACCTCAACCTCGACGCGGGGTACCTGACCTGCACCGGGAAGGGCGGCAAGCAGCGCCTCGTGCCGATGGGCGACCAGGCCGTCGCCTGGGTGCGGCGCTACATCCGCGAGGCCCGCCCGAAGCTGCTCGGGCGGCGGACCTCGCCTCGCCTGTTCGTCAACGCGCGCGGCGGGGCGCTGTCGCGGGTCGGCTTCTGGAAGCTGCTGCGGGCGCACGGCGCGAAGGCGGGGCTGCCGCGCGGCCTCAGCCCGCACGTGCTCCGCCACTCGTTCGCCACGCACCTGCTGGACCGCGGCGCCGACCTCCGGGCCATCCAGATGATGCTCGGCCACGCCGACCTGTCCACCACGCAGATCTACACCCACGTGCTCGACGCCCGGATGCGCGCGATCTACGAGCGGTACCACCCGCGGCCGTGATGGCGCGGCGGCGCGCTTGACCGCCGCCTTCGATGGACGCTAGAGTCAGACCGTGCCGCGCCCGCCTGCGCAGCCGACCATGGAGGAGCTCGACGCATGAGCCACGACGGCCGTTACCTGTTCACGTCCGAGTCGGTGACCGAGGGCCACCCCGACAAGATCGCCGACCAGATCTCGGATGCCATCCTCGACGCCATCCTCGCCCAGGACCCGGTCGGCCGCGTCGCCTGCGAGACGCTCGTCACCACGGGGCTGGCGATGATCGCCGGCGAGATCACGACCAGCTGCTACGTGGACTTTCCGAAGATCGTCCGGGAGACCATCAAGGAGATCGGCTACACGCGGGCGAAGTACGGGTTCGACTCCGACACGTGCGCGGTGCTGTCGTCGATCCACGAGCAGTCGCCCGACATCGCGATGGGCGTCGACCCGGGCGGGGCCGGCGACCAGGGGCTGATGTTCGGCTTCGCCTGCCGCGAGACCGAGGTGCTGATGCCGCTGCCGATCATGCTGGCCCACCGCCTGTGCATGGGGCTCTCCTCGGCCCGGCGCGACGGCGTGCTGGACTACCTGCGGCCCGACGGGAAGTCGCAGGTCACCGTCGAGTACCGGGACGGGAAACCGGCCCGCATCGACGCGATCGTCGTGTCGAGCCAGCACAGCGCGCTCGTCGACAAGGAGACGCTGCGGGACGGGATCGTCGAGAAGGTGATCAAGCCGGTGATCCCGGCCGACATGGTGGACGAGGCCACGAAGATCTACGTGAACCCGACGGGGCGCTTCGTCATCGGCGGCCCGCAGGGCGACGCCGGCGTCACCGGCCGCAAGATCATCGTCGACACTTACGGCGGCGCCGCGCCGCACGGCGGCGGGGCCTTCTCCGGAAAGGACCCGACCAAGGTTGACCGCTCGGCCTGCTACATGGCGCGCTACATCGCGAAGAACGGCGTCGCCGCGGGCCTGGCCGACCGGCTGCTCGTGCAACTCGCCTACGCCATCGGCGTGGCCGACCCCGTGTCGGTGATGGTCGAGACGTACGGCACGGGCCGGATCCCCGACGAGCGGATCACCGAGCTGGTGCGCGCGCACTTCAAGCTGACGCCGCGCGGCATCATGGAACAGCTCGACCTGAGGCGGCCGATCTACCGGAAAACCGCCGCGTTCGGCCACTTCGGCCGCACCGACCCCGACTTCACCTGGGAGCGGGTGGACGTCGCGGCGGCCCTGCGGAGCGACGCCGGCCTGTAGGGGAGGCGGCAGCCGTCGATGAAGGTCAACCTGAGGAGGCCCCGGCGGACCCGGTGGGCGGTCGCGGCCGCCCTCGCGATCGTCGGGACGCTCATCGCCCTGCCGCCGGCGCCGCGCGTGCTGCCCGCCCCGAGCTGGCAGCCGGCCCGGCCCGAGGCTCGCGGCGTCTTTCACATTCACACCGTGCGTTCCGACGGCACGGGAACGGTGGCCGACGTGGCGGCCGCCGCGGCGCGCGACGGCCTCCGGTTCGTCATCCTCACCGACCACGGCGACGGCACGCGTCGCCCGGACCCGCCGGCATACCGCTCCGGCGTCCTGTGCATCGACGCCGTCGAAATCAGCACGACCGGCGGACACTATGCAGCGCTCGCATTGGGGCAAACGCCCTATCCGCTGGCGGGCGAGCCGCGCGACGTCGCCGACGACGTCCGACGCCTCGGGGGCTTCGGCATCGTCACCCATCCGCTGTCGCCCAAGCATGACCTCGCCTGGCGTGACTGGAGCGTGGACTTCGACGGCATCGAGTGGCTGAACGGCGACAGCGTCTGGCGCGACGCGCCCTGGCCGCGCCTCGCGCTGGCCGCGTGGACCTACGCGTTCCGGCCGCTGCCCACGCTGGCCCGCCTCTACGCGCGGCCGGCCGCGCTGGCCAGGTCCGACGACTTCACGGCGCACCGGCGGGTCGTGCTGATGGCAGGCGCGGACGCGCACGCCCGGCTGGGCCTGCGCCGGGGCCGCGAGCCGTACGAGAGCGGCCTGTTCCTCCGGGTGCCGTCGTACCGGCAGGTGCTCGCGGCCGCGTCGCTGCGCGTCGTGCTGCCCGCGCCGCTGTCGGGCGACGCGAGGCGCGACGCGGCGGCGATCATCGGCGCGATCCGCTCCGGCCACGTGCACACGGTGGTGGACGGGATGGCCGGGCCGGCCGCCTTCGAGTTCACGGCCGGCAGCGGGGAAGCGCGGGCGATCGAGGGCGACAGCCTGCCGCTCGACCAGGCCGCGACGCTTCGCGTGAAAGCCGACACGCCGCCCGGCGGCCGCATCGTCCTCTACCGCGACGGCAGGGAAGTCGATCGGGTCGCGTCGGGCGCGCTGACGTACGCCAGCAATCGCCCCGGCGCCTACCGCGCCGAGGTCTGGCTGGACGCGCCGCGAGACGGGGCCGCCCGGCCGTGGATCGTCGGCAACCCGATTTACGTCGGCGCGCTCGAGCCGCTCGCGGCGCCGGCGCCGCCCGCCCTTGGCGGGCCGGTCTTCACGGCGGCTTCCGGAGGTCCGTCGTGGACCGTCGAGCGGGACCCGCGGTCGCTGGGGACGATTGAGCGGCCGGGGGACGGCGTGGGCCTGCGATACACGCTGGCCGGCGGCGGCGCTCGGGCGCCGTTCGCGGCGCTGGTCGCCGGCGTCGGCGGCGCGCCGGGCGCGGCCGGCCTCGCGTTCCGGGGCAGCGCCGAGGCGCCGATGCGGATCTCGGTGCAGGTGCGCGTGCCGGGCGCCGGCGGCGGCAGGCGCTGGCAGCGATCGGTCTATCTCGACGAGTTCCCGCGCGACGTGGTCGTTCCGTTCCAGGACATGCGCCCGGTCGAGCCGGGCGATGCCGCCAGCCGGCCGCCGGCGGTCGTCGGCAGCCTCCTGTTCGTCGTCAACACGCTCAATACGCGCCGCGGCAGCTCCGGCGCCTTCAAGGTCGAGAACGTCAGGCTCCTGTCGTCGAGATGAGGCGCGGGGCGCCAGGCGGGGCGCGGCGGCGGGGAAGTCCGGGCCTCGCGATCAGGTGCGGACGGTGAGCAGCAGGTAGGCTGCGCCCGCGCCGAACAGGAGGTTCGGCGCCCAGGCGGCCAGGGCCGGGGCGACGAGCCCCGCCGCGCCAGCCACCCCGAAGATGTTGTCGGTGGTCCAGTAGACCATCGCGAAGACGATCCCGACGCCGATGCCGTAGAGGGCGCCGCGCCGCCCCGTGGCCGCGGCGAACGGCACCGCGAGCAGCGTCATCACCACCGTGACGAAGGGGAACGCGATCTTCCGCTGGAGATCCACCATCTGCCGCAGCACGTTCAGGCCCGAGGCCCGCATGCTGTCGATGTAGGCGCGCAGGTCCTGGAACGTCATCGACGAGGCGTCGGGCGGCTCGGTCCCGAAGTAGTCGGCGGGCTCCATGGCGAGCGTCGCGTCGGCGAACGGGGCGTAGGTCGAGTCGCCGTCGGGCCCGACCGAGCGCACGAACCCGCGCCGGCAGATCCAGGTCCCCTCACCGGCGCCCGCCCGCACCGACCCCCGAACGAACCGCGCGGCGGCGGCGTACGTGATCCGCGTCAGCCGCCAGCCCTTCTCGTCGAACTCGTAGCGCCAGAAGTTCCGCAGTTCGCCCCGCTTCGGGTCGAACAGGTCGTAGTGATAGATGTCGCCGTGCCGCCCGGCCATCCACCGGCGCGTCGCCAGGTTCGCCAGGCGCACGGTGCCGAACCGGATCTGGTGGTCGAGGTCGTTGGCCCGGCGGTTCGACGAGGCCAGCACGTACTCCTCGAGGCCGAACAGCAGCGCGCTCGAGACGACCGCCATCGCCAGCAGGGGGAGCGCCGCGCGGTAGAGGCTGATCCCGCACGCCTTCATCACGACCAGCTCGCTGCTGCGCGTCATCGCGCCGACGGTCACCAGCGTCGCGATCAGGACCGAGATCGGGATGATGTAGTAGACCAGCTGCGGCGTTTCGAACGCGAAATACCTCGCCAGCAGGCCGGTCGTCGCCGCGCCCCGGAACAGCTTGTCCGACAGGTCGATGAATTCGGAGATGTAGAAGATGCCGAGCAGGCTCGCGAACGTGAGCGCCTGCACGCGGAGGTACCGCCCGGCGAGGTAGCGGTCGAGGATGCCGACCTGCGGCAGCCGGAACCGGTGCCACGCGTCGGCCGCGCCGAGAGCTTCGGCCGGCGTGTCGATCGCCGAAGCCGGCCGGCGCGAACGCCAGGGCCATCGGAACGCAGGGAGCCCGAGTTGGAACCTGTCGCCGGCCGACCGCGTGCGGTGGCGGAGCACGTAGACCCCCGCCGGCCCGAGCACCAAGTTCGGCAGCCAGGCGGCGAGCCACGCGGGGAGCCGCGAGGCCATCGACAGCGACCGCGCCTGGTACATCACCAGGTAGTAGGCGAAGATGACGCCGCTGCCGAGGGCGAAGGCCCCGAGCTTGCCGCTTCGGCGGGTGCTGACCCCGAAGCCCAGGCCCAGGAGGGCGAACACGAAGCACGCCACCGGGATCGAGAACTTCAGGTGGATGTAATACTCGGGGCGGTCTGTCGGCAGCCCCTCCTTGCGAAGCTCGGCGACCGTCTGGCGAAGCTCGGGGATCGTCTTCTCGGGCTCGCCCTTGACCGGGACCCCCTGGGGGAACACCTGGTCGGGGTCGAGTTCGGTGACGAGCAGCCGCGAGGGGCTGGCTTCGAAGACGGCGCGGCCGGCCGAGTCGGTGCCCATCTGGTAGGTCACCCGGTCCTCGAGCGCCATCCGGACCGTTCGGCGGGCCCTGTTGACGATCATCCGGCCGGCGGCGGCCACCGTGACCTGCGGCGGGCCGGGCTGGCTGGTGTCGGCGACGAACACGTCCCGCCAGGACCGGCCGTCTGGCGTCGTGTCCCTGGCATACAGGACGAGGTTCGGGAAGTCCTCGTAGAAGACCCGGGGCTTGATCTCGCTCTCGACCCTGGCCGCGACGACCCCGTATTCCATCTCGCGGAACGCCTGGTTGCTGCGCGGGACGGCATCGATGAGCACCCACTGCGTCACCGCCCAGCAGGCGACGGCCACGGCGAGCACCGGGCGGAGCATTCGCGAGAGAGAGATGCCGCAGGCCTGCATGGCGACCCACTCGCTGTCGGCCGAGAGGCGGCCGAAGGCGACGAGCAGGCCCAGCAGGAGGGCCATCGGGATGGTCACCGCCAGGGCCTGGGGCACCAACAGGCCGAGCATGCGGACGATGGTGAGGGGCGAGACGCCTTTCTCGAGCAGCGCCTGGGCGTTCCGGTCGATGGGCTGCATCATCAGCATGAAGGTGAAGACGAGCAGCGCCAGGGCGAGCGGCGGGAGGATTTCGCGGAGCGCGTAGCGGTCGAGGATCCGGGACATGCGGCGGGAGCAACGATAGCACAGGATCGCGAGGCGGCGAGGCGGGGGCGGACGGGGGAACCGGGGGGGGTTGGGGACGGGCGGCTGGAAGGGTCGAGGGGTATCCGCAGAATATGCACAGGGGCAATTCATTCGGCATTTCCATTGTGTCTGATAATGTATGTTATGTTAACTAGACTGCCTGGGACGCCCGAAACCCCGGCTTCACCGCGTGGCGGCCCTCTTCCCTGGCGGTCGTTGCCGGCTGCGTTTCGTGCGGCCTTGCCCGAGGAGGCTGCTGCTCGTTCGTCGATTCGGGAGGCGGATGCGACCTGCTTCACCGGCGGCGACCGCGGCGTCGAGCGCCAGGGTGCATTCCCGCTCCTGGCGCTGCGCCGCGAGGTCGGCCGCTGGCTGTCAGTTCTGGCGGAGTTCCTGGAGGATGCCTTCGAGCGTCTGGATGATTTCCTGCCGCTCCACGGCTCCCTTGCGGAACTGGAGCTTGAGGGTAAACGCCTTCGTGGGCGGACGGTAATTGAAGATGAAGGCGCGCGGCCTTCCGGGGGCCGTCGGCCGCGGCTTCTTGGTCTCGCGACGGACGGCTTCGCGTGTGGCGTGCCCGGATGCAATCCGTTCGACGAGCGCGGTCATTTTCTGCGGGTCTGACTGCCGAACTATCTCTAGAAGCAATGACTTAGACGAAATGTCGGCCAGCCGACAAAGGTTTCGAACCTCTTCGGGAATCTTGGTGAGGGTCAGCGACTCGGTGATGGACGTGCGCGAACGACTCAGCTTCTTGGCCAGTTCCTCGTGCGTGTAACCGCACTTGGTCGCAAGCCCCTGGAGGGCGTCTGCCTCTTCAAATGGGGTCAGGTCCTTGCGCTGCAGGTTCTCGACCAGGGCGAGTTCGATGACCTCAGCGTCGTCCACGTCGCGAAGGACGACAGGAAGCTCGGTGAGGCCAGCCTGCACCGCTGCCTGGTAGCGGCGCTCCCCTGCGATGATCTCGAACCGGTCGCCGCGCTGGCGGACGACCAGCGGCTCGAGAATCCCCTTCTCGGTGATCGACGCGATGAGTTCCGACAGGTCGCCCATCAGCTGTCTGGGCTGCGTCGGGTTCGGGTCGATCTGCTCGATCGGCAGCATCCGGCCGATGGGCGCTCCGGCCGAGGCGGCGAGCGCTTCGACGTAGTGCGCGTCGTGACGCATGCGAACGGTCTCGGGTAAGCCGCGTCTAGGCACGGTCCATGACCTCCTCTGACAGCGTGTAGTACTCCGTGGCCCCGCTCGACTCCGGCGCGAAGGTGAAGATCGATTCCTTGTAGGCCGGGCTCTCCTCGAGGCGGACGCTCTTCGTGATGACGGTATTGAAAACCTTCGACCCGAATACTCTCTGGATCTGGATCCGGATGTCGCGCGCGATCGACGTGCGGCGGTCGTGCATGGTGATCAGGACGCCCATGATCTGCAGGCCCGGGTTCGCCCGGCTGCGCACCTTCTCGACGGTCTCGAGCAGGTCGTCGGTGCCTTCGAGGGCGAAGTACGACGACTGGATCGGGATCAGCAGGTGCGTGGCCGCGACCAGGGCGTTGACCGTCAGCAATCCGAGCGCCGGCGGGCAGTCGATGACGACGATGTCGTAGGCCGCCGCGAGGGGATCGAGCCGGTCCTTGAGGCGGAAGTGCGCGTCCATCTCCCCCACCAGCTTCGCTTCGAGCTTGGCGAGGCCGATGCGCGAGGGGATTATCGAAAGGCCGGGCACCGGCGTCTGCACGACGATGTCGTTGACGGGGCAGGTCGGCTCGGTCAGCGCATCGAACAGGCTGCGCGACACGGAGCCCATGTCGACGTACGACATGGTGCTGTTCGCCTGGGGATCCAGATCGATGAGCAGCGTCTTGTGCCCGCGCATGGCGAGGGCGGCGCTCAGGTTGATCGCGGTGGTGGTCTTTCCAACACCACCCTTCTGATTCGCAATGGCTAGGATCATGGGAAGCGCCCGGCAAACCCGACGCGGTAGGTTTCGCTATTCTAGGAAGCGGGGCGGGCGGTGTCAAATGAGGGCGCCGAAGCGGCACGCGGCGCCATGAAATCGGCCTGAAATCGAACGGGGGCGCGCGCGAGCGGAACTCGGCGTCACATCTTGTACTTGCCGAGCTCCTCGGGGTCGAGGCTCTCGAGCCACTTCTGCAGGCGGTCTGAATCGGCCCGCTCGTTGCCGAAGTCGATCCCCTTGGCACTGTCGATGACCGCCTCCTCGACGAAAATGGAGGCCTGCGTCCGCAGCGCCAGCGCAATCGCGTCGCTCGGCCTGGCGTCGATGGCGATCAGATCGCCGGGCGTCGCAACGTAAATCAGCGCGTAGAACGTGTTGTCCTTGAGATCGGAAATCACGATCTTCGACACGCTCCCCTTGAGGTCCTCGATGACGTTGCGCAGCAGGTCGTGCGTCATCGGCCGCGGCGTCGCGACGTTCTCCATCTGCAGGGCGATCGCGTTGGCCTCGAAGATCCCCACCCAGATCGGCAGGACCCGCTGCCCCGTCGTGTCCCGCAGGATGATGATGGGCATGTTGGTGATCGGATCCACCATCAGCCCTTTGATCGCCATCTCGACCTGCATCGGCTCTCCCTGCGGCGCCAGCCGCTCCCGGCGTGGTTTCCGCCGTTCCCCTACAAGGTAGGTGGGCGTCGGCGCCCTGTCAATCACGGACCTCGACCGGCACGCCCCAGAGCGAGTTCGGGCCGGCGCGGCGGATCTCGACCGGTACGGTACGGCCCAGCCATGAATGCGGCCCCGGCAGGTTCACGACCGCGTTGCCGGACGTCCGCCCCGCCACCTCGTCCGCAAGCCTGCGGCTCGCAGAATCGACCAGCACGTCGAACACGCGGCCGACGGCCGCCTGGTTGGCGGCGAGCTGGATGGCCTTCTGAACCTCCTGCAGCTCCGCCAGCCGCCTCCCCTTCTCGCCCTCCGGCACGTCGTCCGGCATCCGCCGCGAAGCGAGTGTGTTTGGCCGCTCG
>JAJXZZ010000400.1 GCA_021779795.1 Acidobacteriota bacterium
ATCGACACCCGCTGCCGCGTGATCGCGTTGAGGAGCGACGACTTGCCGACGTTGCGGCGGCCGAAGATGCCGATGTGGAGACGAAGGGAACGGGGAGTGGGCTGCATATGCACGACCAGAAGGCGGGAGGCGTGAGGCGGGGCTACCGCCCTCCGCCCTCCGCCATCCGCCTGGTGAATCCCAACCTGCACACGGCTTCGGCGCTCGTGGCCTCGTCGAACGCGGCGGCGGTGACGTACCCGTCGTTCACGGCCACGTCCCGGACCGCGCGGCCGGAGCGCCGGGCCTCGGCCACCAGGTCTCCCACCCGCCCGTAGCCGAGGATCGGGACGAGCGCCGTCGCGGCGGCGGTGGCATTCTCCACCTGGCGCCGGCAGCGCGCCTCGTCCGCCTCGATCCCCTCGACGCAGTGCCGCCGCAGGATGTCGCAGCCCCGCGCCAGCAGGTCGAAGCTCTCGAGCAGGCAGTGCGCCACGAGCGGCAGGAACGGGTTCAGCTCCAGGCTCCCCATCGCCACGGCCGTCGTCAGCGCCTGGTCGTGGCCGATGGCGAGCAGCGCCGCCTGCGTCACGGCCTCGGGGATGACCGGGTTCACCTTGCCCGGCATGATCGACGATCCCGCCTGCCGCTCCGGGAGCCGGATCTCCCCGAACCCGGCGTCGGGCCCCGACGACAGCAGGCGCAGGTCGCCGCAGATCTTGACGAGCGTCGAGGCCAGGGTTTTCAGCAGGCCCGACACCTCGACCAGCGCGTCGGCGTTCTCGGTGGCCTCCACGAGATTCTCGGCCCGCGCCAGGCCGAAGCCGGTGATGGCCCGCAGTTCGTCCACGACGCGGAAGATGTACTCGCGCGGCGCGGCCAGGCCGGTGCCGATCGCCGTCCCTCCCAGGTTGACGACGCGGAGCCGCTCGCCGCACTTGGCCAGCCGCCAGCGGTCGCGGTTGAGCGCCTCGGCGTAGGCCGACATCTCCCGCCCGAGTGTCGTCAGGACGGCGTCCTGCATCTCGGTGCGGCCGACCTTGACGACGTGCGCGAACTCGCGCTCCTTGACCTGGAAGGCCTCCTGCAGCAGGAGGACGGCCGCCTCGAGCACGCCGAGCTCGCGCAGGGCGGCGACGCGCAGCGCCGTCGGGAACACGTCGTTGGTGCTCTGGTGGAGGTTGAGGTGGCCGGTGGGCGACACCCGGGCGTAGTCGCCGCGCGGGGCGCCGAGCAGGTCGAGGGCGCGGTTGGCGAGCACCTCGTTGACGTTCATGTTCGCGCTGGTGCCGGCCCCGCCCTGGAGCGCGTCCACGATCACGGCCGGCTCGAGCGTGCCGTCGGCCAGCTCCTCGCAGGCCCGCTCGACCGCGTCGGCGATGTCCGCCGGCAGCCAGCCCAGCGCGCGATTGGTCCTGGCGGCGGCCAGCTTGACGGCGCCGAGGGCGCGAACGAGGCCCGGATGGAGGGGGCGCCCGAGGAGGCCGAAGTTCTCGACGGCCCTGAGCGTGTGAATGCCGTGCAGCGCCTCGGCGGGCAGGTCGCGCTCGCCGAGCGCATCGCGTTCGTGCCTGCTGTTCACGTCTTCATTCTACACGCGGCCCGTCGGGCTGGCATGAACGGGCGGCGGCAATTCCGATAGTTGTTCGGTTGACATGGGCCCGCTCCGAAATTATTATTGGCGTGTGACGACAAGAGCAAACGTTCCGGTCGCTCTCGACGACAGGGACCGCCAGATTCTTCACCAGGTCCAGCGGGATGCGTCGCTCGCGCAGGCCGAGATCGCGCGGCGCGTCGGGCTGTCCACGGCGGCCGTGCACGAGCGGCTGAAGAAGCTCGAAGCGGCGGGCGTGATTCGCCGCTGGACCGCGATCGTGGACGGCGCGGCGGTCGGCGCCGGCATCACGGCGTTCGTCGAAGTGTTCCTCGACCATCCCCGGCACGAGCCGGCGCTGATCGAGCGCGTGGTCGGCCTCGACGAGGTGCTGGAGTGCCACCACGTGACGGGCGAGTTCTCGCTGCTGCTGAAGGTGCGCGTCGGCGACATGGAGGCGCTCCGGCAGCTGCTGCTGCACCAGCTCGCCGCCCTGGAGGGGGTGAGCCGGACCCGGACGGTGATGGTCCTGTCCACCGTGAAGGAAGAGACGTACGTGGCCCCCGCCGCTGAAGGAGCGAACCGATGATGACTGCAAGCCAGACGGCCTCGCGCGTGACACCCGACCGCGTCCACGAGACGCTCGGGCGGCACATGCTGGCCGACGGGTACGACATGGTGCTCGACATGGACCGCAGCCGGGGCCGCCGGCTGTGGGACTCGCGTCGCCAGCGCCCGGTGCTCGACATGTTCTCGTTCTTCGCCACGGCGCCGGTCGGGCTGAACCACCCGAAGATGGCCGACGAGGCGTTCCGCGCCAAGCTGATGCGGGCGGCGCTGGCGAACCCGAGCAACTCGGACATCTACACGACCGAGTTCGCCGAGTTCGTGGACACGTTCGGCCGGGTCGGGATGCCGCCGTACCTGCCGCACGCCTTCTTCGTGGCCGGCGGGGCGCTGGGCGTCGAGAACGCGCTCAAGACGGCGATGGACTGGAAGGTGCGGCGCAACTTCCGCAAGGGGCTCACGGCCGAGAAGGGGCACCAGGTCCTGCACTTCCGCGACGCCTTCCACGGGCGCACCGGCTACACGCTCTCGCTGACCAACACGGCCGACCCGCGGAAGTACCAGTACTTCGCGAAGTTCGACTGGCCGCGCGTCACGATCCCGGCGCTGCGCTTCCCGGTGGACGCGCGCGAGGTCGAGCGGGTCGAGGCGCTCGAGCGGCAGGCGATCGACGAGGCCAAGCGCGCCTTCGTCGAGCGGCGCGACGACATCGCGGCGATCATCGTCGAGCCGATCCAGGCCGAGGGGGGCGACCGCCACTTCCGCCCCGAGTTCATGCGCGCGCTGCGGCAGTTGGCCGACGAGAACGAGGCGCTGCTGATCTTCGACGAGGTGCAGTCGGGCGTGGGCCTGACCGGCAAGTTCTGGGCGCACCAGCACACCGGCGTGCAGCCCGACCTGATCGCGTTCGGCAAGAAGATGCAGGTGTGCGGCATGCTGGCCGGCCCGCGCATCGACGAGGAGCCCGAGAACGTGTTCAAGGTGTCGAGCCGCCTGAACTCGACCTGGGGCGGCAACCTCGTGGACATGGTCCGCGCCCAGCGCTTTCTCGAG
>JAJXZZ010000028.1 GCA_021779795.1 Acidobacteriota bacterium
TCGTCAGCAGGTCGGGGATCTGCGCCGGGTGCTCGATGAAGTAGAAGTGGCCGCCGCTCGCGGCCGCCAGCTTCTGGAGCAGCTCCTCGTCGAAGTCGGCCCCGACGCCGAACGTCGAGGTGACGATGTGGCGGTCGCGGAGGGCGGCGGCCCTCGCAACCAGCTCCGCCTGGTCGGTCAGGCCGGCGTTGGCCAGGCCGTCGGTCAGCAGCAGGCACCGGCCGGCCGGCTCGTCGGCGACGTGCGGCGCCGCCTGCTCGCAGCCGGCGCGCCACCCCGCCTCGAGGTCGGTGGTGCCGCGCGCCTCGATCTCGGCCAGCCGGGCGACGGCGTTGCGCGTGGCCTCGGCCGACGCCTCGGTGCGCCCGACGACGACATCCACGACGTTGTCGTACACAACCAGCGAGAACCGGTCGTCGCGGCGCAGCATGCCGAGAGCCCGGGCGACCGCCTCGCGCGCCAGGTCGATCTTGGCGCCGCCCATCGACCCCGACCGGTCGAGGACGAACGACACGTTGTGCGACGGCCGGCGGCCGGCCGTATCGCCGGCGCCGGCCGCCCCGCCCGCGTGTTCGGGGGCGGTCACGGTCAGCAGGACGTAACGGGTGGCCGGGCGCCCGGCCGGGACGAGGACGACGTCGCCGCGCAGTGAGAAGGGAGTGTGTTGGCTCATGCCCGCAGGATAGCGGGCGGGTGTGACAGGGGAGGTCAACGGGCGGGGAGACGGAGTGTAGTGGCCGGTGGCTGGTGTAGTGGCCAGCGGTCAGTGGCTAGCCTGTCACGCGTGACAAACTAGCCACTAGCCACCACACTCCGTCACACTACCCTACCTCACCGCCTTCCGGAGCGCCTTCGCCTTGTCGGTACGCTCCCAGGTCAGGTCGGGGTCGTTCTTGCCGAAGTGGCCGTAGTTGGTCGTCTTGCCGTAGATCGGCCGCAGCAGGTCGAGCTGCCTGATGATGTCGGCCGGCTTGAAGCTGAACACCTCGCACACGGCGCGCTCGAGCCGCTCGTCGGTCACGCCGTCGATGGCGGTGCCGAACGTGTTGACCGAGACGCTGACCGGGTCGGGGTAGCCGATGGCGTAGGCGAGCTGGATCTCGGCGCTCGTCGCCAGGCCGGCGGCCACGATGTTCTTGGCGACGTAGCGGCCCATGTAGGCGCCGCTGCGGTCCACCTTGCTCGGGTCCTTGCCCGAGAAGGCGCCGCCGCCGTGCCGGCCCATGCCGCCGTAGCTGTCCACGATGATCTTCCGGCCGGTCAGGCCCGTGTCCCCCTGCGGCCCGCCGACGACGAAGCGGCCGGTCGGGTTGACGAGGATCTTGGTCTTCCGGGTGATCAGGTGGGCCGGCAGGGTGGGCTTGATGATCTCCTCGATGCAGAAGCCGCGGATCGTCCGGTGGCTCACGCTGGCCGCGTGCTGCGTCGAGATGACGATGTTGGTGATCTCGACCGGCTGGTCGTTCACGTACCGCACCGACACCTGGCTCTTGGCGTCGGGCCGGAGCCACGACACCTTGCCCGCCTTGCGCACGCGCGTCAGCTCGGCGCCAAGCTGGTGGGCGTACATGATCGGGGCCGGCATCAGCTCGGGCGTCTCGTTGCAGGCGTAGCCGAACATCAGGCCCTGGTCGCCCGCGCCCTGCTCGGCCTTCTCCTTGCCGACGGCCGCGCGCGCGTCCACGCCCTGCGCGATGTCAGGCGACTGCGACGTGATCGCGTTCATGATCAGCACCTTGTCGGCGTGGAACACGTCGTCGTCGTGGGTGTAGCCGATGTCGCGGATCGCCTGGCGGGCGATCTCGCTGAAGTCGAGCTTGGCCTTGGTGGTGATCTCGCCGCCGACGACGACGAGGTTGCTCTTCGCGTACGTCTCGCACGCCACGCGGCTGCGCTTGTCCTGCGCGAGGCACGCGTCGAGCACGGCGTCCGAGATGGTATCGCACACCTTGTCGGGATGGCCTTCGGCCACCGACTCGGACGAGAAGATGAAGTTCTTGCTCATGTCGCTCTCTGGCTCCGTCGTTGACGTCTACGCCGACCGGCTCAAACAGGGAATGTTACTCGATGCGGGGGCGGGAGGCCAATACGGTAAACTCCGATCCGGCGGACGGCCGACGACTGACGGAACAGCAGGCTTCGGGCTACGGGCCTCGGGCGTCAGGCCGGCCACGCCGTGGCAGGTGCGATCCGGCTTGACGCCTGTGGTCCGGAGCCGTCAGGCGCAAGGCGGCGAGGAGAGACACGATGCCCCGCAATCTGGAGATCAAGGTGAAGGTGCCCTCGCTCGCCCCCTACCGGCGGCGGGTGGAGGTGTTGCCTGGATGCTGGAAGGAAGCGGTCCTGCGCCAGGCGGATCACTACTTCAGCGGCGCGCGCGGCTACCTCAAGCTGCGTGTCGTCCGCGGCGGCGTCAGCGAGCTCATCGCCTACGAACGGCCGAAGCGGAAGGGGGCGCGGCAGAGTCGTTTCCTCGCCTGGCCGGTCGAGGATCCCGACGCGGCGCTGCGGGTCCTCACCGCGGCATTCGGCGTCGAGGCGGTGGTGAGGAAGACGCGCGAAGTGTGGTTGATCGATGACGCGCGGATTCACCTCGACAGGGTCGCCGGGCTCGGCACGTTCGTCGAGATCGAGGTGCTGATGGAGCGCGCCGGCCGGCGGTCGGCCGGGCTGATGGACGACCTGCGGACGTACTTGCAACTGCCCGTGGAGACGACGCCGGGGTCGTATCGCGATCTGCTTCGGCAACCCTGAAGGGGGATCGTGCGATCTTGCGATCTTGCGATCGGGCGATCTTGCGAAGTACGAAGTAAGAAGTACGAAGTAAGAAGTGCCGCTACGGCGGGCACACTCAGCCTTTCCCCTGAGCCGTGAGCCCTGAGCCCCTTCAGGCCTGAGCCGTGAGCCCTGCCCTTCGGCTCGGGCGCGTCGTGCCCTCGCTCAGGGCACCCCGAGCAAGGTCGAAGGGTGAGCCTTGAGCCTTGATGAGGTCGTACCCCAAGGTACCTATTCTCAGGAATCCCGCCGCAGGGCTATCCTGGACTTAATCGGTCGTCCATTGACCGTAAGGACGAGTCAGCCCTTCCGGACGACCTTGGATGGGAGGCAGTATATGACACGCGAACGAACGGGCGCCTGGCGCGCCATCTCTTCCGGGCTTCTGGCGCTCTCGCTGGTGGGATTTGCCGTTCCGGCGCGCGCCGAGGACCACGCCGCGAGAGCCCGCATCGACAGTGCCGCCGCCGTCGTCAGGCACCTCATGGCGGCGCCCGACAGCGGGATTCCGCAGGAACTGCTCGAGAAGGCCACGGCCATCGCGGTGATCCCGCATGACGTCCGCGGAGCCTTCTTCTTCGGCGGCAGCTACGGGAAAGGCGTCGTTTCGCAGCGCCTGGCGAACGGTTCGTGGGGCCCGCCGTGCTACATCGACCTCACGGGCGGCAGCGTCGGACTGCAGTTCGGCGTCTCTTCGACCGACTACGTCCTCGTGTTCACCAACCGCGAGGGGATCCGGCCGCTCCTCAAGGGAAAGCTCAAGCTGGGCGCGGACGCGTCGGTCGCCGCCGGGCCGGTCGGGCGCACGGCAGCCGCCGGCACCAACGTCCTGCTGGAGTCGGCCATCTACACCTACTCCCGCAGCAAGGGGGTCTTCGCCGGAGTCGCCCTGAACGGCGCGGCGCTGACGATTGACCGGCACGCCGACCGCGCGGTCTACGGCAGGAACGTCACCACACGGGACATCCTGGTCCGGGATTCGGTGCCGATCACGGCCACGGTCCGGCCGTTCGTCGAAACCCTGGACCGGTATGCGGCCTACCGCCGAGGATAGCCATGGCGCCGCGGGCGGCGGGCGGCGGGGAACCGGAGATCGGGCGATCTCGGGGATCTTGCGATCTTGCGAAGTACGAAGTACGAAGTACGAAGTACGAAGTGGGAAGTGGGAAGTGCCGCCACGGCGGGTCAGCAGGTCGCACGGTCGCAAGATCTCAGATCGCACGATCGCACGATTGCAGGATCTCAGATCGCACGATCTCAGATCGCAAGATCGCACGATCGCACGATCGCACGATTGAGCGATCTCCCCCGCCGCCCTACTCCCTCACCGCGAGGTAGGTGTAGCCGCCGAGCGCCTCCTCGTAGCGCTTCATGAAGCGGCCCGACTCGGCCATCGTGATCCGCTTCTCGCGCAGGGCGGCCTCGACCGACCGGCGCACGCGCGCGACCAGGTCGTTCTGGTCGTACTGCACGTAGGAGAGCACCTCGGCCACCGAGTCCCCCTTCACCACCTTCTCCACCGTGTAGTCGTCCCCGTAGACGCGGACGTGCACGGCGTCGGTGTCGCCGAACAGGTTGTGCAGGTCGCCCAGGATCTCCTGGTAGGCGCCGACGAGGAAGGTGGCCACCAGGTACTCGCCGCCGTTCGGGCTGTGCAGCTCGAGGAACCCCTTGACGTCGCGCAGGTCGATGAACTGGTCGATCTTCCCGTCGCTGTCGCACGTCAGGTCGGCGATGATGCCGCGGCGCAGCGGCTGCTGGTTCAGCCGGTGGATCGGGAGGGTCGGGAACAGCTGCTTGACGGCCCAGTGATCGGGCATCGACTGGAAGAGCGAGAAGTTGCAGTAGTAGGTGTCGCTCAGCTGCCGCTCGAGCCCTTCGAGCTCGTCGGGCACGTAGTCGAGGTCGCGGACGATCTTGAGCAGCTTCTCGCACGTCGCCCAGAACATCTGCTCCACCTTGGCGCGCGCGTTCAGGTCGAGCACGCCGAGGTTGAAGGCCGTGATGGCGTCCTCCTTGATCTGGAGCACGTCGTGGTAGGCCTCCTGGAAGTTCTTCCGGGTGACGCCGCTGTAGGCCTCCCAGAGCTGGTGCAGCACCTGGTGCTCGCCGCGGCCCGGCGCCTCGGGCGCGTGGCCGCCCAGGATCTCGTTGGTCGCGAGCACGTTGTAGACGAGCACCGAGTGGTGGGCCACCAGCGCGCGGCCCGACTCGGTCACCAGGTCGGGATGCGGCACGCCGGTCGCGTTGCACGCCTCGGCCACCTGGCTGACGATGTCGGCGGCGTATTCCTGCAGCGTGTAGTTGACCGACGAGTGGAAGTTGGTCTGGCTGCCGTCGTAGTCCACGCCGAGGCCGCCGCCGCAGTCCAGGTAGCGCATGTTGGCGCCGAGGCGGTACAGCTCCACGAAGATCCGGCTCGACTCGCGCAGCGCGTCCTTCACGGCGCGGATGTTGGTGATCTGCGACCCGATGTGGAAGTGCAGCAGCTGCAGGCAGTCGAGCATGCCGACCTCGCGCAGCCGGTCCACCGCCGCCACGATCTCGGCCGTCGTCAGGCCGAACTTCGACCGGTCGCCGGTCGACTCGACCCACTTGCCGGCCCCCTTGGTCGTCAGCCGGGCGCGCACGCCGATCACCGGGCGCAAGTCGAGGTCGGCGGCCGCCGACAGGATGGTGTCGAGCTCGCCCATCCGGTCGATGGTGATCACGACGCGGCGCCCCAGCTTCTGCGCGAGCAGCGCCGTCTCGATGAAGGCGCGGTCCTTGTAGCCGTTGCACAGGATCAGCGCCTCGGGGTTCTCCTGCACCGCCAGCGCCACGAGCAGCTCGGGCTTCGACCCGGCCTCGATGCCGAGGTTGAACGGCCGGCCGTGCTCCATCAGCTCCTCGACGACGTGGCGCTGCTGGTTGACCTTGATCGGGTAGACGCCGCGGAAGGCGCCCTTGTAGTCGTTCTCGACGATCGCCTGCTGGAAGGCGCCGAACAGCTGCTCCAGGCGCACGCGCAGCACGTCGGAGAACCGGATGAGGATCGGCAGGTTGAGGCCTCGGCTCTGGAGGTCGTCCACCAGTTCCTTGAGGTCGATCTTCAGCGTCCCGGGGCCCGCGGGCGTCACCTCGACGTTGCCGGCCTCGTTGACCGCGAAGAACCCGCGGCCCCACCCGGTGATGTTGTACAGCTCGGTCGAGTCGTTGACCGTCCACGCCCTGAGTTCGTTCTGCAACGTCATGCCCCCCGCGGTCGCCCGCCAGTCGATTCCGTCGTTTCGAGTTTACAGCGACACGAGCGGCGTGAAAAGCAAAGAGCGGTAACATAACGTACAGTGCCGGCGCGCGGCCGCGCGCGGGACGCGCACTCAAGGAGCACACCGTTGGCCAGCAAGCGAATCGGCGTCCTGACGAGCGGCGGCGACGCCTCGGGGATGAACGCCGCGATCCGCGCCGTCGTCCGCACGGCCCTGGATCACGGCGTCGAGGTGTTCGGGATCCACGAGGGGTTCGGCGGCCTCATCGAGGGGCGTCACCGGGTCCGCCAGATGTCCTGGTACTCGGTCGGCGGCATCATCCAGCGCGGCGGCACGATCATCGGCACCGCGCGCTCGGAGCGGTTCCGGACGCGCGAGGGGCGGCTGGCCGCGGCCCGCACGCTGGTCGAGACGGGCATCGACAGCCTGGTCGTCATCGGCGGCGACGGCAGCATCAGCGGCGCCGAGGTGTTCCGGTCCGAGTGGACCGGCCTGCTCGAGGACCTGGTTCGCGCCGGCGAGATCACGGCCGACGCCGCCGCGCGCCACTCCCGCCTGGCCGTGGTCGGCGTGGTCGGCTCGATCGACAACGACGCGTTCGGCACCGACATGACGGTCGGCGCCGACACGGCGCTCCACCGGATCACCGAGGCGATCGACGCCATCTCGAGCACCGCGTCGAGCCACCGGCGCACGTTCGTCGTCGAGGTGATGGGCCGGCACTGCGGCTACCTCGCCCTGATGGGCGCGCTGGCCACCGGCGCCGACTGGGTCTTCCTGCCCGAGCACCCCCCCGAGTCCGAGGACTGGGAGACCGAGATGGTGACCGCCCTCAAGGCCGGCCGCGAAGCCGGCCGGCGCGACGCCATCGTCGTCCTGTCCGAGGGGGCCACCGACCGGCAGGGACGGCCGATCACCAGCGAGCGGCTGCAGCAGGTGCTCGAGGCGGGGCTCGCCGAGGCGGTCCGCATCACCGTGCTCGGCCACGTCCAGCGCGGCGGCGCGCCGAGCGCCTACGACCGCAACCTCGGCACGATCGTCGGCCACGCCGCCGTCGAGACGCTGCTCGCGGGCGCGGCCGACGCCGAGGCGCAGGTGGTCGGCGTGCGCGGCAACCGCGTCGTCGCCATCCCGCTGACCGAGTGCGTCGCCAAGACGCGCGAGGTCAACGACCGGCTGGCGGCGCGCGACTTCGCCAGCGCCCTCGACCTGCGCGGCAACGCCTTCGTCACCTCGCTGCGCACGCTGCAGACGCTGCTGCGCGCGCTGCCGCACCCGCCGAGCCCCGACCAGCGCCGGCTCCGCCTGGGCATCCTCAACGTCGGCGCGCCCGCCCCGGGGATGAACACGGCGGTCCGCGCGGCCGTCCGCCTCGCCGTGGACCAGGGCCACGAGATCTTCGGCGTCCGGCGCGGCTTCCAGGGGCTCGTCGAGGACGACCTGCAGCCGATGAACTGGATGAGCGTCAACGGCTGGGCGCCGCTCGGCGGGTCGGAGCTGGGCACCAACCGCGTCATCCCGAGCGGGCCCGACTTCCACGCCATCGCCAAGACCATCGAGCGCCGCCGCCTCGAGGGGCTGCTCGTCATCGGCGGCTGGGAGGCCTACCAGGGCGCCTACCGGCTGGTCACCGAGCGCGGCAACTTCCCGGCCTTCGGGATCCCGATGGTCTGCCTGCCCGCGACGATCGACAACAACCTGCCCGGGACCGAGCTGAGCATCGGCGCCGACACGGCGCTCAACAGCATCGTGAACGTGGTGGACAAGATCAAGCAGTCGGCCGTCGCCGAGCGCCGCTGCTACATCGTCGAGGTCATGGGCCGCCGCTGCGGCTACCTCGCGCTGATGAGCGGCCTCGCCACGGGCGCCGAGCGCGTCTACCTGCACGAGGAAGGGATCACGCTCAAGTCGATGAAGGAAGACCTCGACATGCTCGTGCGGGGCTTCCGGGAGGGAAAGCGCCTCGGCCTCGTGATCCGCAACGAGGACGCCAACGACACCTACGACACGCCGTTCATGTCGGCGCTGTTCGAGGAGGAGAGCGGCGGCGCCTTCGCGGTGCGCCAGAGCATCCTCGGCCACCTGCAGCAGGGGGGCGACCCCTCGCCGTTCGACCGGATCCAGGCGACCAAGCTCGCCAGCCGCTCGGTCGCCTACCTGATCGAGCAGGCCGCCGAAGAGCGTCCGTGCGCCTCGTTCATCGGCCTGGTGGGCGGCCACGTCCACTTCCACCCGCTCGAGGACCTGCCGCGCATGATGGACGACGCCAACCGCCGGCCGAAATCGCAGTGGTGGCTGGGCCTCCGGGCGATCAACAACGCCCTGGCCCGCTCGGCGCCCGCCGGCGCGGCGGCAGAGGAACGAAACGGGGCCTAGGCTGAGGCTGGCGTCGTGTGAAGTACGAAGTACGAAGTACGAAGTACGAAGTACGAAGTACGAAGGAAGGAGGAAGGGGTAAGGAGTAAGGAGAGGGAACCGAGTGCACGGCGCTGGCTCGCGTTGTCAGGCCGCGAGCGTCGCCGCGCACACTTCCTACTTCGTACTTCCCACTTCGTACTTCGTACTTTTTCCCTATCTCTCCCCCATCTCCCCCGGGTGGTACTCGCGCTCGGTGTGCCCCGTCAGCTGGTCCTTGTAGAAGTAGACCTCCCGCAGGTTCCCCGTCGCGTAGCGCTCGGCCTGGTCGCCGAAGTGGGGCGACGCCGGGTCGCCGCTCTCGCCGCCGGCCGAGACGGCGATGGCCCGCACGCGCGGACCGAACTCGACCACCGCCACAAAGCTGTTGCCGCTCGTCCCGTACATCTTCTTGGTGCCCGGATAGGTGCGCGCGCCGAACGAGGCGAGCGATCCCCACCGCGACGAGGTGAAGCCGACCGGGAGGCTCGGCTTGGCGTCATCGAACTTCTGGACGATGTCGCCGGTCAGCCGCTGGTAGCGGTTGATCGTGCCCCAGGGGGTGCGCCAGGTGCCGAAGTCGGTCGTCAGGCGGCCGCACGCCTCGGCCAGCGACTCGACCAGCGCGCGCGGCGGCGCGAGGCGCGCCACGTAGTCGTCCTGCGCGAGCCCCGACTCGCGGATCTGCGAGGCCAGGCGGCGGCCGACGTTCTCGCCCCAGTAGACGGCCACGGCCGTCGGCACCGACGACTCGGCCCACCGGTCGTCCCACGCGCGCAGCAGGCCGACGGCGTCGGCGGTCTTCGCCTTGAGCGGGTCGCCGGCCGGCAGGCCGTCCCAGGCGCGGACGAGCGCGGGCAGCTCGATGGCGAACGACGGCAGGTAGCTGTCGAAGGCGGCCGCCCGCAGCCCCTCGAGCGTGAAGTCCTTGCGGTGCTCGAGCACGCGGACCGCGTGCAGGCCGCGCGGGTTCTCGGTGCCGTCCTCGACGTAGGCCGGGAAGTCGGCCTTCTTCGGGCTGTCGGGACCGGCCGCCGTCCACGGCCAGTTGTTCGTGTTGTACAGCCAGCCGACGGCCGGGTCGAGCAGCTTCGGCGTCTCGTCCACCGACAGCAGGCCGTGCCAGTCGGTGGCCGGGTTGCTGCCGTCCACCGGCTTGGTCCAGTCGAACGCCGGGTCGCGCCGGGGGATGAAGTTGGCGTGGAAGTAGGCGATGTGGCCGTCGGCGTCGGCGTACACCGTGTTGTTCGACGAGTTGGTGTGCAGCTCCATCGTCTGGCGGAACTGCTGGTAGGTGCGCGCCTTGGTCCGGCCGTACGACTGCATGAGCGCCTTCATCGGCTCGTGCATGATGCGGAAGCTGACCCACTTGTCGCCCACCTTGCGCACGATCGGCCCGTGCTGCGTGCGGTAGACGGTGAACTGCCGGCTCGCCATCCCGGCCGCCGTCTTGTAGGGGATGGTGATCGTCTCGGCCTTCACCGGCAGCTCCTTGCCGCCGTAGCGGTAGAAGTAGTCGTTCCCCTTCTTCACGATCGTCTCGAGGTACTCGTCGGCGTCGTCGGCGTTGCTGGAGGTGTGCATCCAGCCGATGCGGTCGTTGAACCCCTGGTAGATGAAGAACTGCCCCCAGGTGAGGGCGCCGTAGGCGTCGAGCCCCTCGTCGCTCACCATCTGCGCCTCGGCGCGGAAGAAGAACGACGTGTGGGGGTTGATGAGCAGCAGCGCGTGGTGATCGACCGTGTTGGACGGGGCGATGGCGATGCCGTTGGAGCCGGAGGGCTCGACGAAGCCGTCGCCGAGCGCCTCGGCGGGCGCGTCGGACGCGTCGGCGCCGCGGCCGTAGAACGCCTCGAGGTCGCGGAGGTTGACCTTCTCGATGTCGCCGCCGATGCTCCCCTCGCTGAAGCTCAGGGCCATCCACGGCTCGTAGTGCGTGATGACGCGCGGGTGCACGGTCGGATGCGTGTAGAGGTAGTAGTTCAGGCCGTCGGCCCAGGCGGTCATCAGCGACTGGAGCCAGGCGGGGCTCTTCGCGTACTCGGCCTTCAGCTCGACCGGGTCGATGAACAGCTTCATCCGGAGGTCGCGGTAGACGGCCGACTCCCCCTCGGCCTCGGCCAGCCGCCCGAGCGCGTTCAGGTAGTTGGTCTCGACGCGGTTGAAGTCGTCCTCGGCCTGCGCGTAGATGACGCCGAACACGGCGTCGGCGTCGGTCTTGCCGTAGACGTGCGGGATGCCCCAGGTGTCGCGGACGATGGTGACGTTCTGCGCCTGCCGCTTCCAGGACGCGACGTCGGTGTTCTGGGCGGCCTGGAGCACCAGGGCCGCGCAGACGATAACCAGGAGGATCGCGATCTTTTTCATGATGGTCCCGATCGTGACGGGCTCGGCCGACGGGCGCCGGGCCGGCCCCCCATGGGCCGCGCCGGGCCGGGTCGAACGGGCTGATTGTAGACCGATGCCGCCGGCCTCGTCACGCCGGCAGCCCGGCGCGCGCACGGCCGAGGCCGGCCGAGGCGCCGGTGCGCGCGCCGCCGCCGCGCGCACGTCGTGGACGGCGGCGTGACTCAGCGGCGTGATTCAGCTTGACTTGACCGCCCGGATCGGCCAGATTTCTGCGTTGCACGATGCTGTCGCCACTCGACTCTCTCGCCGGGCTCTGGATGCTGGCCATGCCGACCCTGGGCGCCGCCCCGGTGCCGGCAGGCCCGGCGGTCGCCCCGGCGGCCATCGTCGAGCCCGCCCGGCCGGCTGAGGCCCCGGCCGCCCTGCTCGACCTGGACGACGACGACCTGAAGGCGCGCATCGAGACCGACCCCGAGGCGATCGGGTCGCTGTCGATCGGCACCCCGGGCCACGCCTCGCTGATGAACGCGGTCCAGCTGCCGCCGAACCCGCACTGGGAGATCGCGCCGAACGCCGACTCGTACGCCACCACCGAGACGGTCGCCTTCCTCGAGGCGGCCATCGACACGGTGTACGCGCTGTTCCCCGAGACGCCGCCGCTCGTCATCGGCGACATCAGCGCGCCGGACGGCGGGCACCTCAAGCGGCACCGGTCGCACCAGGGCGGCCGCGACGTGGACCTCGGCTACTACTACAGGGGCGGCAAGGCCGAGTGGTTCGTGCCGGCCACGGCGGCCAACTTCGACCTCGCGCGCAACTGGGCGCTGGTGCGCGCGCTGGTGACGCGGACCGACGTGGAGCTGATCCTGCTCGACATGCGCGTCCAGCGGATGCTCTACAAGTACGCGCTGAGCATCGGCGAGGACAAGGACTTCCTCGACCACGTGTTCCAGTGCGGGCGCGGGCTGAGCGGCGCGATCGTCGAACACTACCCGGGGCACCGGACGCACTACCACGTCCGGTTCTACAACCCGGTGGCGCAGGAGATGGGGCGGCGGGCGCAGCCGCTGCTGGTGCAGCTGCACCTGATGAAGCCGGCGGTCTACGCGGTGTCGGTCGTCGTGCGGAGGGGGCAGACGCTCGGGCAGCTCGCCCGGCGCTACCACACCACGGTGCGCGCGATCATGCGGGCCAACGGGCTGAAGCGCACGCTGCTCGCCGCGGGGCACACCTACCAGATCCCGATGCGCGGCTCCGCGCCGCCGCCGTCCGAGCCGCTCGTCGTGCGGCACCGCGTCCTGCCGCCGAGCACGCCCGCCGAACTTGCGGGCGTGGACTGGCCGACGGAAGAGACGCTGTACGGGAGCACTTCAGGACAATAGCAGGGCTGAAGCCCTGCTGCGACCGTTGACCCACGGCAGCGGCGCCTCCAAGGGGCAGGCCACCTCTGCTGCACGGACAGCTGTGCCCAGGATCACCGGTCGGCACAGCGCTTCAGCTCTGTGCTGTCCCTATCTCGTCAGTTCCGCGTGCGCTTCCTCGAGCATGTCCTGGATCGGGATCTGCTGCGGGCACTTCGGCTCGCACTCGCCGCAGCGGGCGCACTGGTCGGCGCCGTGGCCGCCGCCCATCACCCAGTTCCGGTAGACGGCCGCCGAGGCCTGCCGCGCGTCGAACATGGCGGCGGTGTTGTAGCTCGAGAAGACGTCGGGGATCGACACGCCGCTCGGGCACGGCAGGCAGTAGCCGCACGTGGTGCAGCTGACCTTCATCCGGGCGCGGAACAGGTCGCGCACCTCGCCGACCAGCGCCAGTTCGTCGGCGTCCAGGCCGCCCGCGCGGGCCGCCTCGGCCGCGGCCAGGTTCTCGTCGAGCTGCTCGGGCGCGTTCATGCCCGACAGTGCCAGCACGACCTCGGGGTGGTTCCACACCCACCGCAGCGCCCACTCGGCCGGCGACCGCGTCGCCGCGGCGCGCGCCCAGACGGCGTCCACCGAGTTGCCGATGTCGAAAGGCACTCGGTACTGCTCGGCGAATTGCCGGCACAGGCGGATGTCCTTGTGCAGCAGGACCGCGAAGTCGCCGGCCAGCAGCCACCATGCGAGAAATGCCGCCAGCGATAGAGCGACGACGATGGGAACGAAGACGGCGGCCACCCGATCGACCAGCCGTTGCACGGGAGCCTTCCCGGCCTGGGCGCCCTCGACGAGCGCAATGATGCGCGCCAGCGTCGACTGATCCCCGACCGCGGTCGTCTCGATGCGCAGCAGCCCGCCGCCGTTGATCGAGCCCCCGGTAACGCGATCGCCCGAAGCCTTGGCCACCGGCAGGCTCTCACCGGTCAGGAGACTTTCATCGATTTCACTGTTCCCCGCGATCACCGTGCCGTCCACCGGCACTCGCTCGCCCGGACGCACCACGACGACATCACCGACGGCCACGGCGTTCGCGGGAACCTCAATCTCCTGGCCGCCCCGCTCCACCCGTGCGCGCTCGGGGCGCAGCGACATCAACGCCTTGATCTGCGCCGTGGTCGAGCGCTTCGCGCGCGCCTCGAGCCATTTGCCCACGGTGACGAGCGCGATC